>CAKQXG010000001.1 GCA_934281515.1 uncultured Clostridia bacterium
AGCAAAATGTGTCCCGTATCCTCACCATAAGAGTCCATGCCCTGCATTTGGCGAAGTAGCTCCGAGCGCACCTGCCTTGCATATTGCGAGTGCGTCGTTGCAGGGCAGATAGAATCAAACTCGTCGAAGTAAATTACACTGCACGGAAAACTGCGCGCTTCCTTAAACAATGTTGCAATCAGCTTTTCGGAGTTGCCGAATCCCTGTGTAAGCAGGTCTGACGGTCCCACCGCGCAAAACTTCGCACCGATTTCTCTGGCAGTCGCCGCGGCAATCATCGTTTTGCCCGTGCCCGGAGGACCGTACATCAATATGCCGCCGCCGCCCTTTTTCACATAACCTTTGTACAAATCGGGGTTAGTAAGCGGTAACAGCACTTTGTTTTTGACGGTAGTTTTAACATCGGCAAGTCCCGCCACGTCGTCAAAGGATATTGTAGGCAATTCGTCCCACTTAAACACGAAACTGTTAGGCGTTTTCGGTCCTGCCGCAGTTCCATCCGTTCCGTCGGGTGCAGAGCGCCCCGCCTTTTCCTTGCTGATACCCTTGCCCGCTTTTGTACCGCTTTGTGCCGTCGAAGGTTTGTTAGCGGCACCTGTTGTCGGCTTTTGTGGTACACTCGGCATCGGTAACGCGTTACCGGTCAGCATACGGTACACGGCAGGAAAGTCTGCCGCAGACGTCAACTGGCGCGTAGCTTCCAACACCAGACGAGCCTTTTCGCCGCTGCGTATGCGGTCGGGCACAGACAACTTGCCGATGTCGACAAGTTGTTGCGCCACGTCCAACAACAGACTGCGCACTTGTTTGAAGTCGCCGCCGTTTTCAATCAGGGTCATTGCTCTGTCGAAATCGGCATTGCACTTGTTTTTAAGGTCGATTACGTTCATTTTATATTATCCTGTTACGTTCAGCTTTAATCTCCGCCGAAATATCGATGTCGCTTGCAGAGGGCAGCGATACGCCTGTAATTCTTGCGCGAGCGGCGTCCACCATCGGGCGAACGGCGTCGATTTCCGCCTGACTTCTTGCACGATTGGCAGGGTTGGACGTACGCAACGTATTGGACATTGCCTTTTGCGAGATTTGCAAACCACGCATATATTTGGCAATTTTGACGTTGGCGCGTTGAATCTTGCGGATGTCGGGCATCTGGCTTTTCCCGTCAGCCATGCGGTCAAGCGCGTTGACTGCGGTAGCAAGGTTGATAGCAATTGCGTTAGACACGTTGATAATGTCAAAGTTCGCCTTGGCTTGCATAAGTCCGCTGATTACGTCGTTAAGTTGGATAAGCGCGCTGATTGCCACATCGTATGTAGCGGTGTCGCCGTTATCCTCTGCCTCGGCGGCAATGGTAGCGTACTCTTCGCGCTTCTTTTTAAGTTCGTTTATCTGGTCGGCAAAAACCTGCATTTGTTCGTCGCGCTCCATTTGCGCCTGTATTTCCCTTTCTGCCTTGGACTTGAAGAATCCCATTGTTTATTCCTCCGATATCTGGTTGTTATTTTTTATTGTTGGTTTTGGTTGCGGCAGGGTCTGCAACGTCGTCGGGAGTGTCAAGCGTGCGCTTGGTCGGCGGCGTAAGCGAAGCAATGTCGGCATTGGTCTGGTTGCGTTCGCGTATTTTACGCATAAGCTCTTCCTTGTAAGCAAGCGCGTCTTGCGACACGGTTGTGCTTGTTCCCTGTTGCCCGAACACCTTCTGATCCATTGCGCCAACGCCCAATGCAATTTTTTCGATGTCTTTTTGCATCACTTTCAATATTGCAATTGCCTTGTCGGGTTCGGTTACGACGTTTTTAAGTTTGTCGATGTTAAGCAATGCTTTTGCCTTGCCGATCTCCGCAGGCGAGAAGAATGAGCTTTGCAATATCTCCGCAGCGTTGGCGTAAATCATATCCAACACGTTGAAGCAAGCCGAGTAGTTTTCGCGGCGCACGTTGAGATTGCCGATGATACTCTTTGCGGCGGATATTTTGCGGTACAACTCGTTGATCTGGCGTTCGTTGTCCTCTTTTACCATCATGTTTTCCAACTCGGCAAGATCGCGTTCCTTGGATTGAATATCCCTTTCAAGGCGGTTGTTTTGCCCTTCGAGAGCCGTTTTTATCGTATCAAGCTCGGCAAGGCGGTCAAACAAACGCTTTTGCGCGGCAGTTTTGCGTGCGGCTTGCTCGTTTTCTTCAAAACTGTCAAGCAAAGCCGTCGCGTCGGGATCGTTGCAGATTTCCGACAGCGTGTCGATGCAAAATTGCAAAGTGTCGGCGTTTTCTTCCAGACGACCCGAGTAAATTTGTCCGAGCGACTTTTTAAGCGCAACAACCGCTTCTGACGTACTTGCGCCGATTTTGCGCAAATCTTCGTCGCCCGTAAACAACAAACCTTCAACATCGCTGTAAGACTTTTTGAGCATTTCCAACACCTTGTCGACGGTTTCCTTGTCGAGTTGCTTGTTATACTTGCCCTTTTCTATAAAAAACACAAGGGCATTAAGTTGTTTTTTCAGTTCTTCGCACTTTGCGTTGTTAGCCGTTGCGGACGGCACATATTTTTTTGCAAAACACATAGTTTTTACTCTCCTTTGTCGGCGTAATGGCGTTGTAATTTACATCGTGTACAAACCGCGTTGTTTGAAAAACTCCAACGCGCTTGTCAGGTAGTCTTTGCGAGAGATGTTGTCGCGTTCGAATTGTTGTTCCAACAGTTTGTTGTTTTCGTCGGATTTGTGACGAATACGATTGAGCGTTGTCCATATGTCGGAGGCGTGCTTGGCATCTTCCACCGACAAACCTGCCTTGACAAAGCGCACAACGGGGAACATCTCCACCAGGCAAGGTTTGCCGTCGGCAGTCGTGCTGTACACGCGCGGTTGCAATACGCTTATCGAACCGTCCTTGTTGCGACGTTTAAGCAAGTTTCTGCCTTCGAACATTGTCGTTTCGGCGATGGCAAGATACTCGTCGTAATCGATAAGAAACTTTTGATCCTTGTGTTGCAAGCCAAACTTGTGTATAAGGTTGTCCTCGACATTGCTGTACAGCATTGCCGCAGGCGGAATAAGGTCGTCGTCGGTTTTGGCGTGAGCAATCAAAAACTCCGCCGTAACGTCAAGTGTGCGCAAGTGATCGGCTTTTGCCGCGTCTTGCAGGGGCAACGTTTCCTGTATGCGCTCGTCGATTTCCGACACGATGTTGCGACCGAACTCTTGCAATTGCGCCGTGAGTTGCGCTATCACCGCCGCAACGAGGTCGTTTTTAAGATTGCCGTTTTCCTCGGCAAAGCGACGATACATTTCTTCGCTGAAACGGATAATTTTACTACTGCCGTCGTTACCGCCGCCACTGTTGCCGTCATCGTCCTTGCGACCGGGGATTACGCCGCCGTTGTTGATGCGGTCACGTATGCGCTCAAGGTCCTCCTGATTGATGTGCATGCCGGCAACCACCACATTGTCAAGGCGTATGCCCATAGACGACAACGCCGAGTCCAACTTGAGTTGCGACTGGATTTCGGCACGGATTTCCGCCATGCGAGCAACCATTTCAAACACAGATACGTTGCTGTCGGCAAACTGTTTGGCAATGACAGGTGCGGCGTCACCCTGAATGACGGACAATACGCGTTCATGCACGTCATCAAGCGTAACGTCCTCTCCGTATGGGAAGGCGTTGACCAACTTGACGTAGTCGCAAACAGTCGGCGTGTAGGTGCCGTTTGCGCCCACGCGGTAAGCTTCGTTAAGACGAGCGTTGTTTACATTGATGTTGCCTACGCCCCACTTGTCGGGAGCCAATGCCTTGGTGCGCACATATGCAACCTGCACAGTTTGTCCCGCGGCTTGTTTACCGACAAGAGCTAACAACTCCTGCCCGAGACCGCTTTCGCGACGCAACAGCGGCTTGCCGTTGATAAACACCACCGCCGTATACTGCGGCGGAACCTCCAACGTGGTACCGCGGTCGAGCACAAATTTGCCCGAGTAGGTAATGAGATTTCTCTCCGACGGATTATCCAGACGGATAAACGTCTTTTTGGGTCCAAACAAACTCATTTCAAGTCCTCCTCCGAACTACCGTCAATTATTTGACACAGGCGCGTAAGAGTGGCGTCGTCTATGTCTTCTTTAGCCAGTGTGCGGATAAGCTTCTTGCGCTTGTCCGCCATTTCCGTCAGGTCAATCTTGACGGTGGAAGCCGAAGCTTCGATTGCGGTATGCAATTCCTTTTGCTCCTCCGCAGAGAGACCGTACTGCCTGACGATCTCCGATTCCAACGTGGAAGGAATGTTGCGTTTGCCGTTTTCCATTGCAGACAGATACGCCGCACTAAGGGACAATTTCTCCGCCATTGCGCGCAAACTGTCACCGCTGTTTATTCTCATAATTCTCATCACTTTACCGAATTCGGTCAGCATGACAAATAACCTCCGTATTTGTTATGGTTATATTTTATCACATTACAGGAAAATGTCAACACGATTTGTGAACATTTTTTAAATTTTTTTAAAATTTTTTACAAATTTTGCCGGACAAACAGTTAAATGTGCGTTTTGAGAGAAAAACTAACATAATTATCCGATGCGACGAGTCGACCGCGAATACCGAGCAACCCGACAGTCAATTGAAGTATCGATAATTTTATTGAATTGAGTGAAAAATGCCCGACTACGGCAACTTCGTCAGATAACATATTTGCGCGATACAAAAATGCGGTTGCGAACGCCGTGATTAAACGTCGAGTTTCTGCTTGAAAATTCGATCAACTTGTGTTACAATATAGTCAAGAAAAGCAATCCGATATTGAGGTGTGCCATGCGTATATTCATTGCATTGAAACTACCCGACAAAACCGTCGAAAATCTTGCCCGTTCTGCCACCGACCTGAAACACTTTGACTGTGGCGGTAGTTTTGTGCCGTCGACCAATTACCACGTGACGTTGCACTTTTTGGGCGAGGTTGCCCCGAGCGACCTTATTTACGTACAAAAAGCGATGGACGAAGTTGCCAAATTACCTGCACCGACATTGGCAGTACATCAGATATGTACCCTGCGCGCGAGCGACATTGTTTGCGCCAAATTTCGCCCATGCAAGGAGTTGACAACTCTGCATGAAACGTTGGGTGCCAAACTCGAAGAACAGCGCTTTACCGTGGAGCACCGCGCTTACCGTCCGCATGTGACAATGGTACGCAAATACAAGTTTACGTTGCCGTTCAGCGAAGTGAACAAGAGCGTAAAAGTGTACAATATGCCTTTTGTTGCCGACCAACTTGTACTGTACGCCAGCGATTTGCGCCGCGAAGGTGCCGTCTACACACCGCTGTACACGGTACAATTGCAAACAAACAACGATTAACTTATGCCCCTGTACATAAAATCCAAATACGTATGCAAAATTTTGTGACAGGCGAGCCGAATTCAAATATGCAAACATTACCCTTGCTAAACGAAAGACGACAAAGAAAGACATGTTACAGTCTTACTTTGCCGTCTTTATTGTCCTCGCTTTCGAGATCTTTTATTGGCAAGAATATTTAATTTATTCTTTTATTACAGTAAAAGTGCTCCCATTCAAGCCTTCTATTACTATCTTGCGATCACTTGATTTTTGAAATTTAAGTAGTCGTCCTAAAAAATCCACCACTGAGTCGGAATCTCCGCCAACTTCTACTTCTTCATTTATAGCCGAAAAACCAACGTCGAACTTTTTATCCTTAAAATGCCTTCCGTAAAGATACGTTTCCATAGCGTTGTTTAATACTTCGTAATCTCTCCTACCGTAGTAAAAACACAGCAATTGATCCGACTCGTCTGAGAAATTAAACTCAACAAGGCAAAAGTTTTCACTTTCCCAATTGAGAACATACCTTTTCAAATTGAACATAACGATGCCGACAAATGCCTTTATTTCATCTTCATTGCATCTCATTTCAGCGTGCCGACCACTGCCGCCAAGTACTATACTACTGTATTTTTCATCAAAATACTTGTTCTCAATTTCTTGCCAAAACTTTTCGTCTATTTCTTGCATCTTATTTTCTCCATAAAATATGTATTATTCATATTCGATCTTCATTTTGTTCCAAACGGCTGTTCCTATATTTGCAAATTAATGTAAAAGCCATTACTGATAAGATGAGGGTCGGTCAAATCAATATCAAATCCCCCGTACACATCCATGGTAAATTCTTTTGCATCATCAAATGATTCAAAACGTAATTCATACTCATATTTGCACTTATTATGCACCAATACTTTGTCGCCAGACACATAATACGTGTGGAAGTCTTCAACTTCGAAGTTGTAGGTTATTTGCGGAACACAAAGCTTGTTGATACGAATTTCATCCCAACAGCAAAACCTATTTCAGTCTTACTTTGCCGTCTTTATTGTCCTCGCTTTCGGGATCTTTTCTTGGCAAAAACATTTTTCTTTTTCTATTTCCTTACAAGATATGCTTTGTTAAATTCCAGTGTTCCTTGATTGTATCTTCTTAAAAAATTTTTCAACGATATAGTGCCTTCAATACTATTATCTTTCGAATTGCCCGTGCGCGTTAACCAATAAATAGTCTTTATTGGTGAACTGTTTATAAAAGTACACAATAACCTTTCCATTTCGCAGACTGATATTCTTTCGCTCAAAATTTTATACCGATTTCGCACTACAGCCAAATCAAATATTCCATTTTCATAGTCATATTCTCCATCTTCTGTTACAGGAAAAAGATCATAATCAACACTTGCGAAAGAACTAATAACACTCCAACTTTCTCCGTAATAATAGGATATAGATTTTTTTCTTTCACATTTGATAAATGAAATAGGTACATCAATAGCCGTATCGGATTTTTGTTTTAACACACCAATATGCCAATCCGCAATAATACTCACTTTTATCTATCCTCCCAAACCTAACGATTGAATTACATCTACTATATTTAGACCAGTAATTTGAAACCCTTTTGAAAAGGACGAGCCCTTAGCCCCCTGATAAGCAATATCACCAATAGAATTCAATAATATATCTGGATTGCTGCCAACATTATAGTTTGGCTTCACTTGAGCTATAATTTTCCTCTTAACTTTTCCATGAAAATCCTCGACTGTTATTCCATATTTATCAGCGATTTTTTCTGGCGAATATAATTTATAATCTTTTTTGCATATATTATGCACCAGCACCATTTCGTCGGTGACATAGTATGTGTGGAAGTCTTCAACTTCGAAGTTGTAGGTTATTTGCGGAACACGAAGCTTGTGAATACAGATTTCGTTCCAACAACAAAACCTGTTTCAGTCTTACTTTACCGGCCTTATTATCCTCGCTTTCGGGATCTTTTCTTGGCAAAATAACGAATATTTATTTTAAAACACACGCCAAAACGCAAAAACACTCATAGAAACTTCTGCTATGGCAAATTTTTTACCAGAGTTTGTCTCCCTCACGTGTAAAAGTTGCAATTGATTATACCTCAAGTCGTATCCATAGCAAAATTCATTTCGACTTTTAGAAAATGAAGTGTTTTCTCCATCTATGAAAAATGAATCATTGTGACTTTCACCTAAAAAAACGGTATTGTACGCAACAAAGATTTCATCAAAATCATTCATAAGTCCAAGACCCGTTTCCATCAAAACTTTTGCTCTTTTTCTTTCCAAGTCGTTTTGCATTTAACTCTCCCTAGAATATTAAATAGCCTAGTATCTTCAACTCATTTATTGAGTTCGGTAACATGTATTGCAAGCCACCGCCAACGCCATTCCATGGTACCCATGGAGCCACTATTGATTTAACAACATTGGGAATCGGCTTTATAACTATTATTTCAGTATATACGCCGCTATTCCACGGAGGCAAAGATAGTTCCACCATACTTGCCCCGGCATTTGTAATATAATTACTATTTACGCCTATTTCACCATATCATCCATATGTCCCCGATTGCAAAGTTATAGTTTCTTCTGTTCCAACTACAGCACCATTATTGAGAGGGTACAAATTCAAAGTTGTACGTTATCTGCGAAACAAGAAGCTTCTGTATACAGATTTCGTTCCAACAGCAAGACTTATTTCAGTCTTACTTTGCCAGCTTTACTGTCCTCGCTTTCGGGATCTTTTCTTGGCAAAGTACTCAAAATTCAATTAGTCTATTAAGTTATTATAGTAATATTTTTATTCAACGATATGTTCTTTCTTCTGTTTATCATACATTACACATAATACTTTGCTTATGACATCATCTGCTTTTTTACCAGTCGAATCAATATCCCCCGTTTTTCTATCATAACCGATTAAACTTCCAAGTAAAATAGTTAACTTCCACAATTCATCAACCGACATCAGTAGAACATCTTGCTCGGTCAACACTTTACTTGTGTAAACCTGATTTATCAACTGTAAGTCCATTTGGCTAAATTTTGCTTTCATCTTTTCCTCCAATACATTGAGCCTTTGGACCAAGTTGTGACAATCTGTCCTTGGGAACTTAAAACGACAACTGATTTTTTTTCGGTAAACTTAAAAGTATCATATATAACACTTTCCGAATTCTTAAATGCATCGAGTATTCCTTGGGGTGAGCCCCCAGTATAAGGTTGCCATAGGCAACAATATTCTTCATGGATTTCTTTCTTTTTAATTTTATTTCAAAAGTATTATTACATAAGACATGCGTTTTGTCAATAGCAAAATTTGTAAAACAAAAATGAAACACTGAAGTACGCCGTGTTTTACTATCAATTTATCAATCTACAATGAGCAAATATTTGATCAACGGAAAAAATTCGACTTTTTTCGACAATGGGCAATTTTTTGCAATTACGAATAGTACTTGTTTGGTGCATTTTGCACCAGTTTTAATTGCATAAATATTTCAAAATATCGTTTTTTGACATTATTTGTTAATATTTGTTGATCTTTTTTCAAATATGTATTGCATTTTTTAATGCATTGTGATACAATAGGTGTCAATTACCGCCCGGCTGAAAAAAAGCTGAAACTTTAGCCAAAATATTAAGACGGCAAAATATCAAAGAAGGTGGAAAAATGGATACTATTCAAACTACCACCGATCACGTATCGGTAGACTGCGCCACTGTCAGACGTAGAGTAAAAGGGCTGTTGTTGAAACTTAACTTCCGTAGCAAGCTTGTAGGTACACTTTACCTGGAAGAAGCTTTGCTTATCAAACTGCTTTGTCCCAAACAATACGTCAAAGTGATGGAACTGTATGCGGCTATTGCCAAGTACCACGGGACAAAACCAAGCAACGTAGAGCGCGCAATTCGCAACACTATTGCCGACTGCCACAACAACAAATCATTGCAGAAAATCAACGAAGAACTAGGTTGCAACATCTACGACCCGCATTATCCACCGACGAACAGCGACTTTATTACAGAAGTCGCAATAAGAATACAATACTTAAACCAAGAAACTGCAGCACACGAAGCCGACTTCGCAGCACATGCCCAACAATTTGCACAATCATCTCACGGCACACACATCCGCGAAGCCATACATAGTCAATGGTAAACAAAACAACTACCCAATCAAACAAAACGGGACTTGACAGATTTGTCAAGTTCTGTTTGCATTTGCACCCGTATACAAGGGTGCGACGTTGGCGGAAGCGAAAGGATTTGTCCGTCCGTGCCTTTCGACGGTATGCGGAGAGCATCGGAGCGCTACGTCATTTCGGTGTCGGCACGCTGTAGCAAAAGGCGGTGTCGGCGCCAAAGGAGCATAAGAAAAAGGCTTGATTGCTTTCGTCAAACCTTTTCTTGTGCGCCCCGAGCCAAGCCGTCATTGGCAAGTAACTGTAGTTTTGATAGAAATCGTTTAAGGAGGCAATTCTCGATTTGAGGGGTGTATTTTTTTTATAACTCCACTGCCACTCCGCGTTAGACTGAAAGTTATCGATCTAACATCAGAATACCTGCGCAATCGGATATTCGCGTAAAAGAAAGACCCGGCAAATCTTTTCTCAGTTCTTCAGCAACAAAATAGATTTCATCGTCATCCCATGCGTCCCCCGCAAGCAGTCTGCACTGTTCCAAATCCTTTCGTGTTTCAAAGGCAACATCGCCGATTATAATTTTCCCGTTTTCTTTTAGATGGTCGCGCAATTCAGTAAGAAATACGCTCTTTTGTGCATCTGTCAAGTGATGCAGGGAGTATGTTGCCACAATATAATCATAGCGTCGGTTTCGCAGCGGATTGACCAACCCCTTTGAAAAATCCCCCTGATATAAATGCGCATCCGGCATTTTTTCAGATGCCAGCGCAATCATTCTTGCCGAGAAGTCCTGCCCATAAATGGAGCAGCCATGTTCGTACAGTTTTGTTGTTAATGTGCCTGTTCCAAATCCTATATCCAATACAACGGCATTTGCGGTTTCCATAATCGTCCGAAAAATAAGCCCAAGCACTTTCTTATAGCCGGCAAATGGATATGTGTTTTCCTCATCAGAAATGCCGACGGCTTTGTCATATTCATCCGCCCAAAGGTCAAACTCCTTGTTGTTTAGCATACTTGCCTCCATCAAATCACGATTTATCTAACCCATTATAGCATAAAAATTCACCGTAATTCTATCAAAATTACGGTGAACTTCTTGGCGGAAGCGAAGGGATTCGAACCCTTGTACCGCTTGAGGCGGTAACCGCATTTCGAGTGCGGGCCGTTATGACCACTTCGATACGCTTCCATAATTATTTGTACAAACAGTGCCGTTTTCTCAAACATTGCGTAGCGGCACTCCGCTAGCCCCAATCGGCAACACGACTCTTTTGTCCTACCTTCCGATATCCGCACATTTCGAGGGCATATCGAAAAGATTGGTTGCGACGTCACCGTCACCGCTAGCACTATTTACTTATTTATGTTACACCACTTTACGGCAAAAGTCAACCGTTTTACAGCAAAAACGCGCCCGCAAAAGCGAGCGCGCCGTTTCCCACGGATAGTCGATAACTGACACTTTTTCATAGTTTAGTTTAAGAAGTAAGTCATCAAAAGCCGTGTGGGAACTATCTAACGAGGATAGCGGTCAACTGCAATATCTCTTTAGAAGTAAGTCGAATCCAAGCCTCGTCAAATCATATTAAGTTGCGCTTTCGGTGCTTAAATGTACCATTTTGGTATGCATACACCACTTTACTGCGCATTCAACAAAAACCGTTGTTTACTGTTTTTTGGGGGTACAGTCCTCGGCAAGCCGCTTCGAACGTTGCAAAACTCGTCCGACAAGGCGACAAACAACCGCCGCATAAACCAAACCGTCACGCCGCAAATTCGGCGTCGCATTGCAGTTACATCCAATTGACGGCAAAGTTCTCCGCATCGGTCGGGTCGACATTACCGCCGACGTCGACAACGTAGTCGGCATCTGCACGATTGTCGGTAAGTTCCAGATGGGACAAATGCATCTCCATCCAGTCGGCAACGCTTATGCGCCGCTGCAACACTTTGCGCAAAGCAACAATCATGCCGTAGTCATTCGAGGCAATCAATTCGTTGCCCACCGAAACGATGTTCGTGTCCATCCAAACAAGTTTGCGAGTTTCGAGGTCAAGCACAAACGCCACGTTTTTGTTAGAGCGTTGCGCAAGGTCAAACTTGAATTTGACAAACTGAGGATTGAACACTTTGCCCTCCTTGGCACGGTCGGGCATAAACATCACTCCGCTGAAACACTCGGGAATGTCGGCAAAATGTTGCCCCGTATAGCAGTAATTGCACACAAGAGCGTATCTGCCGAACTTTCTTGCCTTGGCAATATTGAGGTCGACAAACTCCGACGCTCCGTTCGGCGCAGTTGTAAGGTCGCCCGAATGGTAACTGTCAAACATCTGTCCGCCACTCATGTTGTGCCAACTGAGGCTGATTGCACTTTGCAAGTCGTCGGATACCAATTCCACCGACAAATCGATGTCCACGCGCTCGTCGGCTTTGTTGCGCCAATGGGTAAACAAACGCACGAAATCGGTTGACTCGCTGCCGTCATCCACGGACAACATAGTGCCGTAGTTTAGTGTGTGTATTTGCCCGCTCGAAGTGCGTGCCGACGTCGGTACGGTGTAGTTTGCCATATCATCGGCAATAAACACCTTGCCGTGTTGAGGATACTCCGCAAAGCGACGTTTAAGCTCCTCTTTGACAAGTTCCACCACTTTGTCGCAAATAAATTGGGGCATTTCGGGGCGGTTTTCGTCCACTTCCACCGCAATAGTACGGCCGTGGTAAAAAACAAAATCTCTGTACGGCGTAAGGTCGGTGCGGTTGAGGTAGTAGTTCCACAGCGCATACAATGCATTTATGGACACTCCGTCGATAATATTCAAAAAACCACGCAACACAGCTACCTTGTTTGTAAAGGTGCGCAGCATAAAGTCCAACCTACGCACATACTCCGTCGGACGGGTACGCAACAACTGCAAATAGCTTGGTTCGTCCACAAGCAGCATTTCCAGGCGCGACTCGAACGACTGCGGCAAAGTGCCTTGGCGCAACATGCAAATAAACTCGAATGCCGTCGGATACTGCTTGCGAAAATCGTACGGGTGCAGCAATTCCGCTGCGACCTTCCACGAAAACTCGTGTCTGCGGAAGTCCTCGCCTGCATTGTCGTTGTGACACAGTTCGTCAAGTTTGCGCAACAACGCACGTCTTGAAGAACGAGGCAAGCTGGCAAAATACACGGGCTGCACAAGATCGGTTGCGCCGCTCGTCACCGCCGAGTACACACGCAGCACGTCCGTTACCGTCTTGCAAAAACACAGGTGTTCGTAGGTAATCTTGGGCGGCTCGTTGTTGTACCAGTCGAAAAACGACAACACATACAGCGCCATATTTTGTTTGAAGGGTATTTCCTGCGGATGAATGCGTTCGTCGTAGTGTTGCCACAACTGTCGATACAAATCCAATTTACCGTCGGGAATAGGCAAATTTTGCGCCAGCGCATCGCTTGCCATCGCCACCAGAATGTCATCGGCTTGTTGTTCAGTCACAATAGACAACACGGTCTTGTTGCGATTGTCAACCTGCTTGGCCGCACGCTCGGGAATGTCGGGATTGTCAAAGCCGTAGTCGTCTTTGTCGACAGTCAGATAATGCAACACGGCACGCAAAAAATACTCGTCGGGCGTGATGCCTGCCATATCGGGGAAGTTGGGATAAAAGAGTCTGTGCTCCACGTCGGCACCCTTGGCTTTGCACAAAACAATGTAGTTTTCGTTGTAAAAGGCAGTCAACGCAACCGCATCCAACTTGGCAAGCAGCCTGACCGATTCTCCGTCCAAGGTGTACCCCAGCGAACCAAAACTGTTTAACACTGCGGCTATTTGTTCGGCTGAAACAAGCTCGTCGGTCGCACCGCCGCTTATGTTTTGTTCCAATACAAGCTTATCTTTTGACAGCAGTGCCAACTTAAAAATTCTTTGCATTGCGTACACCTCCTTTTCAATATGTTTGTATTGTACCATATATGCAATCATTCGTCAAGTGATTTTACAAATTTTGTAAACAACATTTTGTCAAGACCTGTCGAATGGTGACGACAACAAAAAAAAACAGGCGACAGACGAGAAATATACCGTCAAAAAGCTGCTGACTTTTTGTGCATATCTACGTCGATATCGACTGTATTTATATTATAATGTTACCTGCAGAGAGAAATCGTGACACGCAGTGCAGCAAGAGCAATTTACAACTTTATCGTTGCGCTGCCATATGGACTTGTTGCCGTAAGTGTTGCTACGTCGTCGACAAGGCGTACAATTGCCATTGCCCGACCGAAGTACACGTCGGTTTCGTCTGACAAATAGCCATCCTTGTTGAATGGGCATGCGTGTCCCAGTGCAAGCAGCTCTCCGCCCTGCACGGAAACGCGAATTTTACCACGTCTGAGCGGCGTGACATTGCCGTTGTCGTCCACGTAGTCAAGGTGGACAAAAGCGAGTCCGGCGTTGTCGGCACGTTGTTCCGTCCATGCGTGCAATTTGCATCCGTTACCGCTTTGCAGCACACTTTCGCTTATTGAATTGCCGTTAGCGTCGTATTGCACAACTTTAAGCGTACCTTGCACGTACTTCGTTTTAAATCTTGTAATTCCGTCTTTTGAAGTGCGTTTGCGCCCGACAAGTTTGTCATTCAGCCACAATTCCACCTGTGCGGCGGTGCTGTACACTTCCACTTTTGCAGGCATACCTTCACATCCTTGCCAGTTCCATGAAGCAACAGCATTTGAGCATTTCCACGCCGACGGCGAATGTTTTGCGTTGGTTTTGTGAACCGGCACAACAGCCATACGAGGCGCGCCGTCGACAAACACCGTCCGCGTAAGCAAGGCTTCGCCCGTGTCGTTTCCTAACAAATCGAGTCGTCCGCTACCTGCAGAAACCCAACCGACCTCGTGCATAAAGGTCTCGGCATAGTCGTCGTGTTCCCACGAACCGATGCCGACTTCACCCAGATAGTCCATACCTGCCCAGACAAAATCGCCTACCAACCGCACGTTAGCTTCGGCAAGTTGCTTGTAGCGCACAATGTCACTACAAAACGTCTCGGTGCCGAGAATCATTCTGTTTGGATATTTCTTTAAATCGTGTTTGTAACGAAGTATGCCGTAGTTGTACCCGGCAATGTCGCTTGCGGCAAATACCTTACGCGTTTTTACATCGCAACCGTGCAAGCGAGCAACGTTTTTCATAACGCTGCTACCGACAAGTCCTGCAATGTGGTTGAAAAAATCGCTGCCTACTTTGCGCGAGGCGTTTTCAGCCTTTTTGTCGGAGTACACGCCCATGCCCAACGAGAACATAAGGTTAAAAGTAATGTTGATACCTACCGTTACGGGGCGAGTGCCGTCCTCTCTATCGACAACAGCCTTCATATCGGAGAAGAACCGCACGCCATCATCGTTACTCGACTCCCCCACTTCGTTGCCGAGCGAATACATAACCACACACGGGTGATTGTAATCTTTTGCCACCAATGCGGAGATGTCGCTGTCGAAGTTGGCGCGAGCTTTGTCGGCGTAGTCGTACTTGTTTTTGTGAACGAACCACATGTCGACATACTCGTCCAACACCAACATGCCTAGTTTGTCACAAGCATCGAGCAAACTTTTGGCAGCAGGATTGTGCGCGGAACGAATGGCATTGTAACCGCAGTTTTTAAGCAAGCGCACCTTACGTTCTTCCGCTTCGGGCAGGCTGACAGCACCCAACATTCCGTTGTCGGCATGTATGCACGCGCCGTTGAGAATTGTGCGAGTCCCATTGATAAGAAACCCCTTGTCAATGGACAACTCCACCTGACGTATACCGAAGTTTACGCTTTGTTCGTCATTGAAACAGCGCACGTTTGCTACGTACAGATTGGGGCTTTCAACCGACCACAATTTGCACTGTGGCAAGGTAAACTTTGATTCAAACATCCCGTTGTCGGCTTGCACGTTTTCCGTTGCCAATACATTGTCACCGTCTTTAATCTGCACACTTACTGCGCCACTATGCGACACTTTTCCTTGTACAACTATTGTTTTTGTCACATAATCGATTGTAGTAACATGCACACTGTCAAGCAGTATGTGCTTGTCGTCAGCAAGATACAACCACACGGGACGAATAATACCGGTACCGCTGTACCAACGGCAGTTGGGTTGGTCGCTGTCGGTAACCGCCACCGTCAGCACGTTGTCTCCGTCCGTGACATAGGGCGCAATGTCAACATAGAAATTGCCCCAGCCGTAGTCGTGACGAGCAATCTCCTGTCCGTTGAGCGTTACTACGGCGTCCTTGTATACGGCCTCAAACTCCAACACGGCAAAAGGTTTGTCCTCCAACGTCGACTTGTCGAAATGCTTTTCGTACACATAGTCGTAGCAGACAATCCAACCGTTGTTTACGCCTGCCGCGGCATCGGCACTCTTTGGCTCGTAACGCATTGCGTCGTGAGGAATACTCACCGCCACGGCGTTGTTTTCGTCGGTTCTACGCACCGTCCAATTGTTTGTAAATAGTACCTTTTTCATATAATTCTCCGCAACACGGCAAATAATGCCGCAGTTGCAACAACTTTTTGAGCAAACATATCCCCACCGAAATGCGATGCAATCGCCTTACGGCAAATCGGCAATGATATGTCATTGGTCTTAAAACCGACGCAAGACTCCACCGCAAAAGCGGAGAGTCTTGTGCCGTCTTTGAATGGCAATACAATACCATGACTACATGATTGTCAGTTTAAGTACCGTATTGTTGTCGGAATTGCTCCGACCACTATGCTTTATTGATCCTTTTGTCTCTTGACAAAGCAACTTACTACAGACGCTACAATTGCCACAAGCAACACGACAACCATAGCGATGTTAAGTCCGGCAAGCTCCCACTTGCCCCACATGACGATATTTCCTTCGATGTGGTCGGCAATGTTACCGTAGCCGCCAAGTATTGTCAGACACATTGCAACCGCAAACAGTATCGGAGGCAACGTTGCAATAATATCGCCGAAGGTGCCGTCGTAGAAAAACAGTACGATTTCCAACGCGATACCCAGCAGCAATGTTACAACAACCCAGGTATTTTTTTCGCCGCCCTGTCCGTTGTAAACGGCAAATATAATCAGTCCTACAAGAGCCACGACCGCCGCTGCAAGCGCAAGGTAAAAACCGACGGTTTTTTGTGCAAATTTTTCTTTAATCATTGCGTTGACCTCCTTGTATCAGTGTTTTTTGCTTTTTTGAACAATACCGACAACCATCAACGCGGCAGCCGCCACCGTCAATACGGTAAAGGTAATCTGAAGCGCGGTAATCGTAGTTTGCCACCAAGGTGTAATTTGCACCACTTTGTCTCCGCTTGCAAAGCCGTTGACAAGGTTACTGCGACTGATCTGATACAGCCACACGTGAGCCGATTCCACCATCTTTTGCACAAGGTAACCGTCGTTGGTATCCTGTGCGATCTTCAGTGCAGACGCGCCGTGCCCCGTTACGGAGTCCAGACACCATTGCGTTGTGCCTGCGGCAAAACCTTCTGCGGAATGGAACTTGAGCCCAGTGCCTTCCGATTCAATCTTTCTCATCGGTGCGGCGTCGGTGTCGATACTGCCTTCTTTCCAACCCCATTCGTTACGCAACACCTGCGTGTTGAGCGCATAGCTGTAGCTTGTCCAGGTGAGACCTACGCGTGCAAACGACTGCATCAGGCCACCTTCTTTTGCCACGCGGATTGCGCCTTCAAACGCGCGCAGGTTGGTCTCGCGGAATGCCTGTTCGGTGGTCATCACGGCAACGCCTTCGCGGTAGAATTCCTGGTCATTGTTGCAGAAGTGTTTGCTGCCTGCGTGCGTTCCGCAAGCTTCCATCGCCAACGCTTCGGGAATACTTACAAGATACGTCATATAGCTGTCTTCCGAGCAGTACTCGAAACTACGTCCGCCAAACGGAGTACGATGCAAGTCTCCGCCGATGTTGTAATTGATCATCAGTTTCGACCACAGCGCTTCTTCGCCCATGCAGTGTCCGCGCCCAGTGTACATATCAACGTTGAAAGTGCCCGTAAGGATGGGTTTACCGCAGTAACGGATAGTTGCAAACTTCACAACTGTATCTTTGTCGTTTTCGTCCTTTGGGTAAATTGTGCCGCTTTCCTTGTAAATGCTTATCGTGCCGCCTACGGAGTCGTCGCCGTCGCCCACCTTAAAGCTAGGAGTCAAAGAACCGACTGCGGGGCAAGTGAAGCTTTCGACAGTTGCCGCGGGCAAGTCTTCGATGTTGATCTGGTAAATAAAGTCGTACCACAAACCGCTTTCAAACGGAACTTCCCTCATTGTGGCAATAGTCAACCCGGAGTCCTTGCCAAACTTTGCCGCTTCTTCCGCGTAAGTCGTTGCGTCGGCAGGCTTGGTGTAGGTTTTGTTGCCGAGTTTTGCAATCATATCGTCGGTCGCGGCAACTACGGTTTTATCCGTGGGATAGGTGCCGTCCCAATCGTTACGAGAGATATACTTGGCAGAGTTTTTAATCCAGTAGTTAAGGTCGATGTCATCGAACTGGTTGGTGACTACAACGTTGTTTTCACCCTTGCGGTAGCTGGCCGCGTCGAGAGACCCGATCGTAAGCACTTTTTTTGCGTTGGCAGCTTTGCCGTCGGCATCCATACCGTCTGCCTTGGTGTAGCCTTGTGCCGCAAGAATGTTGTTAAGCGCGTCGTGGGCGTCATCGCCGATACCGAAGTAGTAGTCGCCTTGACTCAAAATCCAGCCCTTTGCACCGATATAGTCGTAGCTTGCAAGCAAGTATCTGTCGACTGTAATCGTAACTTCGTCGCTTGCGCCTGCTGCAAGTTCCTTAGTCTTGGCAAAGCCGACAAGTTGAACGGCGGATTTTTCCACTTTATTGGCGACTTCATAGTCTCCGTACGGCGTTTGTACATAAAGTTGAACCACCGATTTGCCTGCCTTGTTGCCTGTGTTTTTGACGCTGACCTTGATTGTATACAAGTCCTTGCCTGCGTCGTAGGTTACGCTACCGAGCTTTTGCTCAAACGTTGTATAGCTTAGTCCGTAGCCGAATGTGTAGTCGACTTCGTTGGCGTAACTCCACTTGGAGTTGTCGCGCGAGCCTTTGGTGCTGTCTGCGCCGCGACCGCCGATGACGGAGTCTGCGTAACGGGTTTCGTAGTATTTGTAGCCGATATAGATACCTTCGACCTGTGTGCTGATGTAGTCGGCGCGTTGGTTAACCTTGACATCGGAAGTCTGGTCGTACCCTGTCTTGTTGCGAATGTACTCCACGTTGGAGAACATCGGGGTCTCCGTACCGCTGTTTGTGTTGGCAGGTGCGGAAAGAGAATTTTTGGCATAGGTGTCGACAATGTGACCGCTGGGGTTCACTTTACCGCTCAGAATCTCCGCAACACCCACAAAACCTTGGTGACCGGGCGTACCGATGTACAGAATTGCGTCGCAAAGGGGAGCGATCTCGTAGGTTTCCATCTGGTTGGGAGCGTTGAGCAGTACGATAACCTTGCCGAAGCCCTGATCCTTGACGAAGTTCAACAGATCCTTTTCGCTTTGGTGCAGCGCAAGAGAGCTTATAGTCTTGTGACTGACAGAGTCTTCCTCCTGCATCCACATGTCGCCGCCTTCCTTGCCGATACGTGAGAACACCACAATTGCAGTGTCTTTGTAGTCGGTTGACAACGTTCCTTTCAACTCGTTGTATTTTTCGATAGGAAGTTCGTTGTTGCCGGTTTGCGCAACGGTTTTGACCCCTGCATTCTGTATGCCTTCCCACAAAGCGGCGTTCACCGTAAATCCTTCGTCTTCCAACGCTTGCTTGAGATCTACGCCCACAAACTTGCCGTTGATGTACTGATTACCTCTGTTGGGGTCGCTGTTGACCTTTGTGCCTGCCGACGCGCCCTGGTAAAACGGATTAACCGCGCCGTTGCCGAACACAGACACCTTGCCTTTGGAAAGAGGCAACGCATTGTTGTCGTTTTTAAGCAATGCCGCGCCTTCGCGCATTTCGTTGCGGTTTTGTTCAAGCGTCATCTCGACAAGCTTTTCAAGATTCTTTGCAGTAAAGGTTTGGTCGCCCACGCTTGTCTTGTAGTACATGGTGTCCTGCGTAGACGAGCCTTCCGCCTTGATAATTTTGGTTGTTTCTATGTTCAATGCACTGTTGAGTAGTTGTGCATTGTCGGTAGCAATCTGACCGCCGATAAAAACAACAACCATCAGGATTGCGAATATTGCCGTCAATCCCGACCAGAGTCTTGTTTTTTGGAACATTGTATCCTCCTTAAAAGTTTTTATTCTGCCGACATTTCATCCCGTCGGCATCAGCAAGAAAACTTTACCACAGAAAAAACTTTTGTGAAGATTTTTGCACAAATGGTCGTCAATTATTCGTGAACGGCTCGGGAATGACGATATTAAGGAAAAACATTCCGTCCTTGACGCCCAGGTTCATTACGCCGTTGTACTTGTCCACGATGTAACGCATACTTTTGGTGCCGAAACCGTGGTAACAGAGATCGTTTTTGGTTGTGACGGGCAAACCGTCGACAAATTTCAACTCGTCGTCGCAATAGTTTTCCATATATATGTACAGCATGCCCGACTTGGCGGTGACATTGAGATTGATTATGCGTTTGGCTTTGTCGGCTTGATGGCGTACGGCTTCGATAGCATTTTCAAAGGCGTTGCCGAACAGCGAATAGATGTCTGCGGAAGAAATGAAACCCAACTTTTCGCCGTCCACCATGTAGGCGATTTTAATTTGGTGCTTTTCGCAGGTCAGCGAGTTGCTTGTCAGTACCGTATCGAGCGCGGCATTACCCGTCTTGGCAATGGATTCGTAAATCATCACCGACTGCTTGATGTCGTCAAAGCTTTGACGGCGTTGTTCCTCGGTCATCTCGCTCCAATTATTGATCTGGTGCTTGATGTCGTGACACTTGATGTTGACAAGCTCGATATTTTTGCGCAACAATTCGTACTGTTTTTGCGACATTACAATCAGCTGTTGCAAGCGGTCGTTTTGGTTTTGCAATTGCAGTCGCTCGTACATACCGAACAACATAAACAACGCCGTAATCGCGTAACAAATAAACACCACGCGCCAGGCATAGAAGTCGGGCGAAAGGTAGTCTTGTTTGTCGTACTGCACCACATACACGACTACCACCGACAGGGCGGCAAGCAATATGATTGGTATACGGTCGACGGCAAACGATGACGAACTCTTCCATTTGCGCGCACAATAGATGTAACACGCCACATGCACAAGCGCATAGGCAACCGCCTGAACAAGACAAGATGCAATGTTTGTCATGTCCAGCGGCAAGCCGAATGCCACACAAATCAAAGAACCGACATTGTATGACAGATTTTGCACCACCGATGCCGATACTACGCAGAACAACACTTCCCACGCGTTGCATTTGAAACACACGGGTACGATAAACACCGACGCGACAAGTATCGACAGCATGGTAAGCCGCGGAACGTACACTTCAAAGAAACGGGATACGCTTAACGCAAGTGCAACATACACCACAACGCACACGACAAAGCGCAACGGAAACATCGAACGGCGCTCCAACCGAAAAATAAACAAAAAGTAGGAAATAAGTACCAGGAACGCATGCAACAATCTGTGAGCAAAGTCGCTTGCGAAAAACTCGCTTACGGTACTAAATGCAGAAACCGACATGTTTATCATTTGTTCGTCCGTCCTTTACCTGTAATACTCGCTCATGGCAATAAGAAAATCTTTTCGCTTCCGTCGGGAGATTTCCAACTGTTCGCCACCGACAACTATAAAATTATCCCGTACTTCGGCGACATGTTTAAGGTTGACTATCGCGTAGCGCGTGCAACGGAAAAAATGATGGTTCTGAAGTTCTTTTTCGCGGTTTTGCAGAGAGTTCAGCTCGGAGTAGTTGCCCTCGGACGTGTGATAAACAAGGTAGTGACCGCGCACTTCGACAAAGTACAGGTCGTTTAGCGACAGCCGCTTGATACCGTCATCCACTTTGATACTGATACAATACCCTTTTGATTTGACGCGCTCGCAAACCTTGTCCATTTGTATTGCAAGCGCAGGGTAATCGACGGGTTTGACCATGTAACCCATGGCGTCTACGGCGTACCCTTTGACGGCATACTGCACCATGTTGGTGACAAATACAAGGCACACGTCCTTGTCAAGTTCGCGCAGGCGCACCGCGCCGTCGTAACCGTTCATCAGCGGCATTTCGATGTCCATCAGCACAAGATCGTACTTTGGCGCGTAGTCGCTGACAAAATTCATAGCGTCGGAAAAAGGGAAATAAGCAATCTGTTTGTTGCGTTCCTTTGCATATCGGTCAAGATAACTTTCGAGCAGTTTGACGACGTTCGGTTCGTCTTCGACAATGGCAACGTTTATCACCGGGCACCTCCGAGTGTGTAAGACTTTTATTAAATGTAGCACAAAAATCCTCGCATTTCAAGAGTTTTTCGATATTTGTGCAAACAAAATATTTCGGCAAGCTTTACACAGACACACACATTTACCCACAACAATATGCCACAAAAAACTAGTTGAGAATACACGCTCTACGCCACGACAAACGTCCGATTGCATGCAAAAAGGCAACCACACAGGGTTGCCTTTTGATGTAAAAATTTGTATACGTACTAAAATTTTGCCGACATTCAGCCGTTTGCAAAACCGATTTTAACGACTTTTCAGGCGATTAACCGTTGACTGCTTCGCCGTCGTTTGCAACTACTGCTTCGGCTTGAGCAACGTTCTCTTTTACCACGATTTCGCCGTTTTCGTCAAACTCAGGATAGTTGCCGTCGGGATAAGCAAGATTCAGATACAAGTTGGCGTCCGCCGTACCCATGTAAGGGATGACGTAGATAGCCAGGATGCCGCCCGTAAGACCGACAAGAATAATCCAACCGAGAAAACTCAGTTTAAGACCGATGATTTTCCAAAAATGACCCTTGGTCACGTTCCACGATTGTTTAAGACAGTCGATTGCAGACAGACTGACATTGTGATTCATTACATAAAACGCCATGGACAGGCGAACGTTAATCCAGATATTAACGCATATTGCGGCAAGCGCAATTAAGAAAAGTCCGATAGCAGCAAAATCACCCACATGTCCGCCGCAAATACCGACGTAAATCAGTAGCAAAATGCCGCCTGCCAACACAATCGCCAAGTTTACAAGAACAAGCAACAGAGTTGCGACAAACGCACGCATAAATTGACGGAAACCGCGGAAAGTGGAATCTACGCCGCGATAGTTGCCACCCATGGCAATGTCGATGTAAAACGCATTGTAGCAGCACATCACGGCACCGACAACGACAATTGCGCCCAAGCCGAGACCGGCAATACCCTAGCCGACAAGTATCAGGTTGAGCAAAATTGTAGTCAGTATGGCGTAGCCGTACTTGTTTTTCATATCCGCACGAGATTTTGCGCGGATTTCTTTGTTACTTAACATTTTTCTTCCTCCTGAATGAGTTGAATACATTGTACCACTTTGTTCAGACAGTGTCAATAGGGATAAACCATTTAGTGCTCGCAACGTGTTGCAAATTATCGGTACCCTTCGGTACGTCTGCCACCATGTCGGGTTCAAGCACCGTGTTGCTTATCCGAACAGAATAAAGTCGCCGTCTTTGCCGACTTCTATCGTGCCTATACGCTTGTCCAATCCCACCAATCTGGCAGGGTTGATGGTCCACAACTTGATTGCCTTGTGCAACGGAATGTTACAGAACGTCACGACGTTTGCCAAGCCCTCGTATGCGTCAAGGATACTGCCTGCGCGGTTGTTTGTACCCGTGACAAAAGCGTCGCCGTGTTGTACCGTAACTTGTTGTTTGCCCAGCGTGTAGTTGCCGTCGGGCATGCCTGCCGCCATCATACTGTCGGTGATACCGATTACCTTATCTGTGCCCTTGGTGTCGACAAGCAGGCGCAACACATCGCGGTCAACATGCTTGCCGTCGCAGATAACTTCGCTGTAAGCGTTGGTTGCCAATGCCGAACCCATCATGTTGAGATCGAGTCTGTCCATCTGCGACATGGCATTGCCCCAGTGTGTGAAGCTACGCGCACCTGCTTCCAACGCCGCGCGCACCTGCTTACCGTTTGCCGCGCTGTGACCGAGACTGACTACAATGCCGTTCGCCTCCGCTTCGGCGATAAACTCGCATGCATTGGGCAGTTCGGGCGCAACCGTTACCAACTTGATAAACCCTTTTGCCGCGCGTTGATATGTCAGGAACTTTTCGTAAGACGGTGTTTGCAAACACTCCACGGGCATTGCGCCGTGCTTTGCCGCCGACAGAAACGGTCCTTCCAGGTTGATTCCCTTCACTTCGGGGTACTCTTTAGCAAGCTCGCAAATGCGCTCCGCCTGACGACAAATAACTTCGTCGGTGTCGGTCATGATTGTCGGCAACACCGTGCCCACGCCGTGAGCAATGTAAAACTCCATTATCTTCTTCATGCCGTCAAGATCGGCGGTGTTGAAGTCATAGCCGATGGCGCCGTGAGTGTGTATGTCCACAAGAGCAGGCAAGATGTACTTGTTGGTGCAATCCACCACTTCGGTTTGATCGTCGGCAACGATTTCGGGAGCAATCTCGATGATTTTGCCATGGTTTACCACTATGTCCGTCCGCACGAGTTTGTCTCCGATAAGTGCGGAACCGTTTCTGTACAATGTCATAAAAATCTTTCTCCGTATGTATTTTTTTGTGCAAATTGCCTTTATTGACGGTGCATGACGGTGCAAAATCAACGTAGCGCAGCCGACAAAAGTAATGATTTGTTGTGTGTTTTGTCATTACGACAAGGCTTTACACGACGTCAGTTTTCGTCCGACGTGTACTCGCACGACTGCCTGTCGATGGTAGCAACAACAAATACATTGTCGTGCAATTTGCTTACTTCGTCCTGCAGATACTGCGCTAACTCGGCGTCGGACATCTTGCAGTCAAATGTGATTGCCACGTCAAAAATCAGATTGGTACGCTGCGGTCCCTTGACCATGCGGAAGTCATGCACTCCGTAGCGCGGATCTAATTCGTGTACGATTTGGCGCACTTCCTCCTTGTACTTGTCAAGAACAGGGTCGCCGATGACAATCGGATCCATATGGATCACAAGAGTAATATTGGTATGTTCGGCAAAGTCGCGCTCGATACGGTCAATCATCTCGTGACTTTCCATCACGTCTACAGAGGCGTCCACTTCCACATGCACGCTGGCGTAGTACTTGTTGGGTCCGTAGTTGTGTACTTCCAGGTCGTGGATACCCTTGACCCCGTCAAAACTGACAATACGTTTGTAAATCTGTTCTATAAGTTCCTTGTCGGGAGCCTCGCCGAGCAGGCGACTCATCGTCTCGCGCAGTATGCCTACGCCGGCAATGCCGATAAGTACCGCAACAGCCAAGCCGACAATACCGTCAAGATACACAAAACCTGTGTATTTGGTGACAATAACCGATACCAAAACACCGGAAGTGGCACATACGTCGGAAATGCTGTCCGTTGCCGTGGCGGCAAGCAAATCGCTTTTGTACGTGCGTGAAAGGCGTTTGTTAAATACAAACATCCACAACTTGACCAGTATCGAAAAGCCTAGTACTCCAACAGTCCACAAGCTGTATTCCGCCGCCTGCGGAGTGACGATTTTGCCTATACTTTCCGAGACAAGTTCGATGGCAAGCACCACCACAATCACGCCGACAATCAATGCCGAAACATACTCTATGCGTTGGTGACCGTAAGGGTGGTTCTTGTCAGCCTTTTTACCTGCCAGACGAAAGCTGACAAGGGAAATGACGTTGCTACCACAGTCGGTAAGGTTGTTGAGTCCGTCGGCAAGGGCAGACACTACTCCGAACAACAGTCCGACGGCAATTTTGCTTACCGACAGCAGTATGTTTAACACAATACCGACAATGCCGCTAAGCTTGCCTACCTGTTGCCGTACCGCTTCGTTGTCGGTGTCGGCGTAGTTGCGGACAAAAGTTTTAAGTAAAAGATTAGTCATCGCTATTTTCCAAAATATTCCGTCATCACTTCGTACAGTACGCTCGGTTTGAACCGAGCGCACCACAAAGCAGTTTTTTACTTTCCGAAATACGTCTGCATCACTTCGTACAGCACTCCGGTTTTGTCGTAACCGCCGTGGTTGGCGGCATTGCCCGTGCCTACCTTACTCCAACAATCGAGTATTTGCTCGTAACTATCCTTGGTGACGTCCGTTTTCAATTGCCCGTCGCCGAGATTCATCTGATCGACATACAATCCCCACGACGTATCCCAGTAGCCTACCGAAGCCGCTTTGTAACTCCACACCGTCCAACCGTAGCCGCGACGATCGTACTCGGCAAGCCATTGTGCCCAATGCTCCTTGTTGTCGAAAAAGGTAAATTCACCGATAAACATCGGCACATCGTACGAGCTGAAACTGTGCGTAAGGTCCTGAGCAAGGTAAAACATCTCGTAACTGATGATGTTGTTGTTCCAATTGTACATGTGTACCTGGTACATCACGTTGTCCCACCCGAACAACGACGGGTCCAGACAACTGCCCAGCATCCAACAAAACTCTACCGACACAATATGGTTATCTACGTCCACCGCACGTACGGCCTTGTACAACTTGTCCATCACTTCGGCTTGTTTGCGCGTGGTACCGGGAGTGTTGCGGTCGACAGGTTCGTTGATAAGGTCATATGCCGCAATTGTCTGCGACAGGTCGCGCCGCGTGGTTGCGTAACGTTCGGCAATGGTCGCCCACAGCGTTGCCATCGTGTCCTGGTACTCGGTGTTACTCCAAAAGTCGATACTGCGCGTACCGCTGTGTTCGTAACCGCTTTGACCGCCCAACACGCCGTGCATGTCCAGTATTGCATACAAATCGTTAGCCTTGCACTGATCCAAAAACCAATCCAGGCGAGTGTACCAGTCGGACTTCATCGTCCACTTACCGTCGTCGCCCTGTTGCATAAAGTTACCGAAGTACATCGGCAAACGTATCACGTTGAAACCGATATTTTTTACATTGACAAAGTCGGCTTCCTGTATGTAATTGTCCTGGTACACCTTGACAAGTTCCGCCGCTTTGTCCGCACCGAAACGCTCCGCAAGAGTCGCAAGTTCCTCGGAGTAGTAGCTTTCCTTGTAGCCTTCGACAATGCCGTCCTCGTTGACATTGGCATAACCGCCGTCCTTGTCTAGCGTAGGTCCCACTCCGTGAGTACACATCCACGCCTCTGTGATAAGCCAATTCCCGAAATTGATACCTTGCAACTTTACCCTGTTGCCTGCATGGTCGTAAATGCCGCGTCCATTGGCACGCAACGGTTGTTCGGCAGAAGCAGACTTCCACGTAATGTGGTCGGGAATTTCGTCGTAGTAGTTGGCGGCAAATACTTTGGTTTTTGCAACCAACGCGCCAAACACGATTGCAAGCACAAGTATCACAATACCTACGATAGCCAATGTGCGCACCCACCACGGCATTTTGCGCCTGACAGTCGCGCCACCGTTTGCGACAACGCTTTCGGTAATTTGTTCTGACATTTTCTTTTCCTCCGTCGGGTGTACAATATTGTACAACTTAACCGATATATTGTAACACACCGTGCGAAAAAATTCAACACGTATACAAAACTTTGTGTTGCGATACAACGATTTTGTACAAAAACAAGCAAACAAGCCCCGCAAAACAAGTTGCAGGGCTTTGTAAAGACAACGAAATTTGTTACATAACGTAAATCTTGTGCAAATTTGCTATAAATTTTACTTTGAGTGCGTCGATACGAGTGACTACTTGGTCAACTCTTCCAATTGATTCAAAGTTTCCTCGAAGGACTTTGCCACAATGCGGAAAGGCTCTTCCGTGGTAAGGTCAACGCCGGCAACTTTCAGTTCGGACACGGGATCCATACTGCCGCCGAGACCGAGGAATTTGCGATATGCCGCAAGTGCGGGTGCGCCTTCATGCAGAATCTTTTCGGCTATGCACACTGCGGAAATGATGCCCGTAGCGTACTTGTACACGTAAAACGCGCGATAGAAGTGCGGAATACGCGCCCACTCGTACTTGATCTCTTCGTTGTGGTTGACGGCTTCGCCGTAGTACAGTTTGTTGAGTTCCAGATACTTGTCGCACAGCGCTGCAGTAGTAAACGGCTCTCCCTTTTCCACCA
This sequence comes from uncultured Clostridia bacterium, assembly GCA_934281515.1. Classification (GTDB taxonomy): domain Bacteria; phylum Bacillota; class Clostridia; order Christensenellales; family CAG-314; genus Fimimonas. Next base: position 27,763 of record CAKQXG010000001.1, read on the forward strand.
TGTCGTGGGAGATTTGTTCAAACTCGGCAAACATTGTCTGACGATACATTGTGGTACGCAACATATCAAGGTAGTACTGCAACAAATATTTCTTGACGGCGGGGTCGGTTTCTGTTTTAAGCAGATACTTGAGTAACAACACTTCGTTGCAGGTGCTGGCGACCTCGGCGACAAAAATCTTGTAGTCGGATTTTGCCGCAGGTTGAGTCAACTCGCTGTAGTAACTGTGCATGCTGTGTCCCATCTCGTGAGCAATGGTAAAGATGTCGTGAGTCGTCTTTTGGTAGTTGAGCAACATGTAGGGATGTACGCCCTTTACGCCCATACTGTATGCGCCGCTCTTCTTGGTGGGAGTTTCGCACACGTCGATCCAACGCTCGGCAAAGGCTTTGCGTACCACCGCAAGATAGTCATCGCCAAGAGGAGCCAATCCTTTAAGCACCAGTTCGCAAGCCTCTTCGTACTCGCAGGAGATGTCGGCGTCCTCGAAAATGGACACGTACAGATCGTACATGTTGAGCGTTTCCACACCCATCAACTTTTTGCGCAGTGCAACGTAGCGATGCAGAGGTGCCAACGCTTCGTGCGTGCATTTGATAAGATTGTCGTACACGGCCTTGTCCACATGTTCGTAAAACAAAGCCATTTCCATAGAGGAAGCGAAGTGTCTTGCCTCGGCACGGAACCAGTCGGCTTTAACGCTGCCCTCGTAAATGCCCGTAAGGGTGTTGATTACGTCGGTGTACCCCTTGTAGTAGTTTTCAAACGCAAGTTTGCGAACTGCTTGGTCCTTGTTTTGCAACAGCATGCTGTACGTGCCGTGACCGAGTTGCACTTCTTCGCCGTTGACTGTGATCTTGGGGAAGTGAATATCGCCGCTGTCCATGCGGTTGAATATTTCGTGGAATTGTCCCGAGAAACTGCCTACCTTTGCCATCAACTTTTCTTCAACTGCGGACAGGATGTGTGCTTTGCCTTCCAGCAGGTTGGTAAGAGTCACATCGTAGTCGGCAAAGTCGGGGTCGGCAATGAGAATTTTTAGTTGCTCGTCGGGCAATGCGGACACTTCCGGCGAGAAAAAGCTCGTAGCTTCGTCATACTTGGTGATAAGTCCGTATATCTTGCCAAAACGACCTTGGCGCACAGAATCCTGACTGTCCTCGTTGTAAGCCATGTATGCGTAGCAGTACAGTTGTTCCAACTTGAGTTCCAACTCGTCGGACAACTTGAAGAAGGCAAGCAGTTTGTCACGATCGGCAAGTTTGCCCTTGAAGTCGGCAAGTTGCAGGTACTCGGCGGACAGTTGGGTAAATGCCTCCTCCCACAGTTCGGGCGTGGCAAAGATATCGCCGAGGTTCCAGGTATATTTTTCGGGAATTTCGTTTCTGTTGTTGTAAGTGGTCATACTATCGCTCCTTTTTTGTCCGAAGGGCGCGTCGCCCCTTGCCAGGCCTTTCGCCGGGCAACTAAAGACAAATATAAGTAAAGTATATTACTTTTGTCCGATTTAGTCAACAGAAATGCGCAAGGCAATGTTGAAGAGTGTACATAGCGCGAGAAATACAGAACTGCAAGTCAAATGTGTCAATAAAACGAAATATTGTTTGCATTCGGCAAAATTTGCGACAAAACAATTACGGATTATTGCAAATACGCAAAAAAAACAGACCGAATCCACAAAGGGATTTCGGTCTGTCTGCATATTTATGCAATGCTTATCGATTTATGCGCACGGTAAAGTTTGGCATTCGCTAAATTACCGTAAAGCCTTCGGTGTTTTGTATTACCTTAAAGATATTGATTTCTTCGCCCGTAGTGCTGTCTACATACACGTAATATTGACGGCCTGCGCGAGCGCACTCGAATTGCCAACAAGCATATATTTTACCGTTGCGTTCCACAAGGGCACGAGCCGTTGTAGTCACCGTCAAACCGCTGTCAAGGTTGGCACGAGCGTCACTTTCCGAGACACTGCCAAACGCAACAGGCTTAGTGTCGCGGTTGGTAAGATAGGCTTTCGCCTCCATGCCGACAACATTGCCGTTACCGTCCACCGCCACTTTGATGAGTTGCGGATAGACAATCATGTCGTCGATTACGGGAGCGCAATTGACGTAGGTTACATAGTCGGCTGTTTTACTGACCCACACGCCCTTGACGTCGTAACCGAGTTTTGCACAAAACTCTTCGGCTGCCGTCACCGCTTTGTCGCGGGCAATATTGCCCGTTTCGCCGTCTGTGTAGTTGTCATACTCCACGATGTTGCCGTCGGTAGTCGTGGTTACGCGTCCGATATCGGTGTCAAACACGTAAAGAACGTTTTCACCGTTTAAAGTAGACACATACGTTGCTTTAGCAAATGTTTTTGTCACTTTTGCAGCACAGTCTTTGACAGACAGCTTACCGTGCGTAGGTATTACCTTGTTTTGCACAGAGTCGGAAAACGGCCCGTCGTAAATCAACTTTTCGTAAGCAAATGCACGTTCGTCGACATCGGCAAGACTGTCCGACAATGCACCCACACCGTAGTTGCCCGTGCCGTTTGTCATAAACATACCACTGTCAGATGTGGCGTACGCCTGCAAAAAGTCGTACATATTGGTTGCCACGTTGTCAAGATTGTCGAGGCACTTTTTTTCTTCGGCAGTCAAGCCCTGCCCGTTGGCAAGTCGTCCGACAAGATACTGAGCATAGTCCTGCGTCTGGTTGACAAACTTGCCGCAAGCCATCAGCTTGTCACTTGCTTCGATCGGCAGATTGGCAAACTGTTGGTTGACGGAACTTGCGCACACAACTACGTTTGTAAGCAACTTTGCCTGTGTTGCGGCGTGGTTGGACGCCGTCGCCTTACCAAGGTTTGCGTCAAGGTTTTTCATGCCGTCGCACGCAAGATACAGTGACTGACGGTAGGTGTTTTCGCGAGAAATCTTGTACGAATTATCGTCGCTTACCGCCGACATATTTATACGATCGATTTTCTGCGCGGACGTGATGCCGACATACGCCGCAACGGCTATCGCAAGGGCGGCAATCACTGCAAAAAACGCTATCCAAAATGTTTTTATTTGTTGTTTGGTATTTATCATTGTCCTTGCCCCCTGCTAGATACAAAATATGTGCTTGCCGATTGTAACAATCTGCTTGCGCGACCAAATCCACTTGCTTGTGGCAGTTGCAGGGTTGAAGTAGTACAGTGCGCCGCCGCTGGGATCCCATCCGTTGAGAGCGTCTTGTGCCGCGCGAGTACATTCGTCGTTGGTCCCGAGATTGATTTGCCCGTCGGACACGCAAGTAAACGCGCCGTTTTGGTAAATGACTCCGCTTATCGTGTTGGGAAAACTGCTGCTTGCCACACGATTGAGTATCACCGCGCCGACAGCCACTTTACCGGTGTAACTTTCTCCGCGAGCCTCGCCGTAAATACAGCAACTGAGCAGGTACAAATCACTGTTGTTTACATTGTTTGCCGTTGTTGTGCCGCTACTTTGCGTACCGCCCGACAGCGAAATACCCATTGCTTTTGCCGTTGCCGAGCCGACAATACCGTCTGCGGTCAAGCCGTTTTTGCGTTGAAAGTACTGCACGGCTTTTTTGGTTTGCGCGCCGAAAATACCGTCCACGCTGCCCGTGTAGTAACCCCAGCGTTTGAGCTTGGTTTGTATGGTGCGTACAGTCTGTCCGCTACTGCCTTGTTTGACGACCGCGCCGTTTGCGGTAACGCCGAAAGCAACCAACAATGCAAATAGGGTAAGCACAGCCAAAGCAAGCGCGACCAATTTGACAGTTTTTGTTGTAGTCACAAAAAATCCTCCTTTTTGTGGCTAGTATGCCGCAACTATCAAAAATAATGCGGAGCACTACTTGTGTTCCGCAAAAAATTTGTTTATTATTTCCACCAACAACGACCGATAGGTTATGCCGTTAGTACCGTTGTTTTCGCCACCGACAAAGCACAACGGCGGATACACGACACACCACCAATTGTTACCTCTGCCACTGCCAAGGTTCAGTATAAGCGCGTCGTATATTCCACTTTGCAAAGTTAAATTACCGTAAGTGCGACACGGAAAGTTTTCTTGTCTCAACTCGGCATGGCACGTGTAGTCGAAACCTTCGGCATCCAGTACTTTGTTTGCGACCTGTTCCAAGTCTCGCAGATGAGCACGAACAACTTTTTCAGCCGCACGTTTGTCGCCTGCGTAAGCAAGGTATGGAGTAAGGTATTCCACGACAGCCGCCTTGACCTTGTATTTGACTTCCTGCGCCGACTGTTCGTTGCTGTCGGCACGGATATGTATGCGCAAATAGTCGGCGTTTTGTTGCGGTGCGGGAGCAAGACAACACAAACACACGACGAACACCAACAAACCGCACACAACCGCAATACGTTTCATACCACACCGCCTTCGGGCAAGCCTTCCCGCGCTTGCCAATCATTGAATTACAGTGTAGATTGTGAGCCGAATACAGGTTGTTTAACGACAAAATGCAGTAAAATTTTGCATACGTATGTCGAATTTTAAGAAAAATACCTTCCCGTATATAGAGAAGGCAAAAAACGAAATATCGATTTCAGACAATTTCCACTCCGTGCGGCACGTCTGCAACGACCGTCGAGCGGAAACCTGCACGGCAAAAAATTTCGCACATTTCCCGCGCTTGTTGTTTGTTGCAGGCAGGCACGAAATAAGCGCTGCCGCTACCGGTCATCACGGGAGACAATTCTCTGCTTTGGGCAAAAAACAGAAACGGCTCGGCATATTCTGTAAGCCGTGTCACACTTGACTGCAAGCCGTTACTCATCCCGGCACACGCCTCGGTCTGCCTGCCGTTTTGCAAACAGCGAACAAGTTTATCGTTATCGGAGCTGTCGCCGCCCACATCGTCGAAAATGCGGTAAATGACGGCTGTGTCGCACGACGTATCGAACGTCGTCAACATGTACCACATCGGCTTTGCCGCAGAAAAGGGTTCAACGATCTCGCCGCAACCGCCTACGCGAGCATAGCCGCCGCACATCATATACCACACATCGCTACCTACGCTTACGGCAATCTGTCGCAACTTGTCGCTGTCTTTCGGAACGTCGTAAAGATTTGCCAATCCGACAAGTACCGCCGCAGCATCGGCAGAAGAACCGCCCATGCCTGCGCCAAACGGTATTCCCTTTGAGATGGCAATATCTGCCCCACCCACGTCAAACAATTCAGAAAAACGCACAGCCGCCTTATAAGCGGTGTTGTCGTATGAAGCAACACAGTCCACACCGTCGACGGTGACAACTTTGTCGGCACGCGGAGACAAAACAACTTCGTCAAACACGTCGACAGAAGTCATTACACTGTCAATCAGGTGCATGTTGCCGCGTTTGCCCACCACGTTAAGCGACAGATTCAGTTTTGCATATGCGCGCAGTTTCATATGGCAATTATACCACAACACTGCGCGCATGGCAACACTATATTCTGTTAAATATCACCACTCTAGTATCTTCTTCAAGCGGAGTAGTCAGCGTCGGATTGTTGGCAACAAGATCGGCTTCGGACATATGCAGGGTTTTGGCAAGGTTCCACAACGTGTCGCCTTTTTTGGCAAGGCACACTTCTATCGCCGCACGCTCACTGTTGTCATACGGTTTTTCTTCCACCGACGAAATCACGCCAAAGCTGACGTTTTTACCACCTACGATATCCGCCCACAACTGCACGCGCAATCCGTTACCGCGCTCGGCAACCACTTCGCCAACGGCAACGCTGGCGCCGCAAGTACAGTCGGGACTTATATACGGCACGTCGAACGTCTCGGCAAAAGGCAATTCCTTTGTTTCTCCGCGGAAGCCGACTTCGCCGTCCGCTTTGTACAGCAATGTTGCCGTCACGTAGCCTTCCACGGTTACGGTTTTGTCGCCGCCCTTGCACGCCGTTACCGTTGCGCCTACGTTTACAGCGCCGACAAGTCCGTCGTCTGCAGAAAAACCGAGTTTTCGTTCTTCGTGCGTACTGCCGCAAGGCAACGTCGTCTCTACCGTGGCACGCTCGGCGATGTAGTCGCACGTGGTCGAATACAGATCGGTAACGATGTCCACGGGTTGTACAACCGTAGCTTCGATTTGCATTTCGGCTTGCATTTCCAGCGAGAAGGCAGTATTGCCACCTTCGTCGGAGATATCCAGACGCACCTTGGTCGCCTTTATTGTTGCTGCAAAATTAAGTTGTTGCTCGGCATTGATGTCGGGCGCGTCCAGCTCTCTCGTCCAACCGAACGGAAAGTTGTCAACTACAAGATTGCCTTCCGACATATACGTAAGCCGCCCCACGCCGTTGCCGCTGACGGTCAACACGCCGTCCGACACAGAATAGTCAGTAACTTCCAGGCGACTTTCGGCAAGCAACACCGACGAAATAGTTGCCGACGATGTAAGCTCCCTGTCCACGGTAAACGGAATACGCAACACGTTAGCATAGGTCATGGCTTCTACCTTGTCGGTTTTGACAAACACGTCTTCGCCGCCGACCACGTAAGTGGTATTGTCAGACACATACCCGTATGCGCGCACCTCGGACAAAATATTGATTGTCGCGGTATTGGCATTGGTCTCCACGTTGGTGTCGACGGTGATTACTTCAAATACGATTTTGTCTCCGCTACCAAGTCGCTCGGTAGTGACGGAAGAAGCAAAGTCTGCGCCAAAGTTGGCACTTTGCAGGCTAGTACCGTCCGAATAAAGCAGTTTAACTGTCGTTTTGCCGTAAAAAGTGATTTCCTTTCCCGAAATGTCGTAACCTGACACGACGTTGTCAACGCCTACCGAAACAACATCCGCAATCTCGTTGCGCACCGACACACGCACGCTTTGTGCGGTTTGTGTTTTACCGAGAAACCTTTTTGCCACAAATGTTTTGTTGTCGTAATCGATGTTTGCCATATTTACCTCCGCTGTACGGTTGTTAATCATCATATAATATGTCACACGGTCAGACAATATAACTCCGTCGGCAAGTCCGACCAATATACAGACCGTTATTTATTGCCGATAATCCCGATTACAGCCAGGATTATTGGTAGATATAATACGTTCGCTTGCTTTCCGCAATACGATTTTCCGAAAGATACCGTTTTACAAGAATCTTTTTTATTTGTGAAATTTTTTCAAATTTTTCGTTTGTTCAATGATATTTTAAGGTACAATACGTACAATAAGGGCGTAAAAGGGAACGCGGTATTATCTCCTCCCGCGTTCGGGTCCATCTCACCCGAACCCTTTACACATTTTTTCTCCTCTTTGATCGTTGGCACGTCGAACCGCACACTCGGCGTGCCGGACGACCAAAAAGCTACGGAGGCGATATAATTGAAGAAGTCTTACAAGTTGATAATTTCAGCTGTATGCATGCTGTTGGTAATTGCGCTAGCCGCTGTGTTTGGCGGTTGTTCGCTAGGTGACTACATTATCTCAGGCAACGGCAATGGCAGCTACGGCGACTACACTCAAGTAAACCTTAATCTGGGCAATTTCAGCAATGACGACGAAGGCGCGTCCACCGAAAAGGTTGCGGCGGTTGCCATGACGGCAACATACGTTGTCAATTGCCAGATAACATTCAGCTATACAAGCCAATCGATGGGTTGGCCGTACGGCGGAATCTACTCCAAGACGGAAACTGGCAAGTCGTCGGCAGGCGGCACCGGCTTTGTGATTAGCAAAGATGGTTACATGATAACCAATGCCCACGTAATAAACGTGGAAGACTGGTCGGACTACAAAAACTTTGAAATTGTCTCGCGCGAAATACGCGTGGCTCGCGAAGGATTCGACGAAAGCTACACCTGTACGATAATTGCTTACAACGAGCAACTTGACCTTGCACTGCTCAAGATTGACACCAACGGCAAAGACGTAACGTTCAACAATTACCTGCCTTTTTACCGGTTTGGCGAAACGGCAACCGATGACACCGACACGTTGCACTACGGCGAAACAGCCATTGCAGTTGGCAATGCCAACGGATACGGCATCAGCGTTACAAAGGGCGTTGTATCCTCACCGTTGCGCAAGTTCCAAAACAGCGACGGCACCATTACACAGGCAATACAGACCGACGCCGCAATCAACCCCGGCAATTCCGGCGGACCGTTACTTAATGCATTTGCCGCAGTTATCGGCGTAAACAGCTTTAAAATCGTAACGACCAACACCGAAAACATGGGCTACGCCATCCCCGCATATGTCGTGACGGACTTTATCGACAGCCTTGTTGACGGCACTTACGACACGGCGAACACCACATCGGCAACACACGGCGAGGCATTCAGCGGCAAAGTCGACGGACTTGTTTACTATGTGGCAACTACACGCGCATACACCGCAGACAGTAGCAATATCGTTGCCTGCAACTAGATTTTGCGACAAGGGACAACAAAGTCGCCCCTCATAAGACGAGCGGCATTGCTGAAACTTGCGATACTACACATATTTTTCTCTTCCTCCGAAAACGGGGTCAGCCAAAGCTGACCCCGTTTTCTCATGTGTAAGTGTAATTTGTTTATATAACGTTACCTGTGTTGTGTAGCGAAAAGACGGCTTACATGCTCTGTTAAAACTCCGAATGTAAGTTTCGTCATCTTTAATCGATTTACATTGCAGACATTACAATGCCGCCACTCGCAAATTGACGTTACGTATTTTATCGTTGACGCAATAAGCATATCCCTCGAGAAAATTGTCGGTTCTGTCAGACAATCCCATGTCGCGTACGGCTTGTTGCAATACGGCACAGATATTTTCCACCAAAGGCGGCGTTTGTTCAAGCGGCATACGGACAAGACTGTCGGTAAGCGCAGACAACTCATTCAACACAGGCAGTTGTGACAATCCGCGGTGCGCCCATTTGTAGTAAGGTTTGTATTTACCGCACAGCAAATACGCCGCGCCGATTGCACTGTCGACAAATCCCGCCAATGCCTGACTTGCCGCAACGTATTCGCCGCGAGCAAGACAGCGTGGCAAATTGTACTGTCCGCTTTGCGCCGCCGCAAGCAATGCGCATGCCAGCTTTTTGAGCCGAATGTCGTTCGGACGAGCAAACAATTTGTTGCGAATGTCTGTAAAAAGACCATACGTATCGCAAAAAATGCGACCGTTTGTAGCTTCGGCAAGGTACTCGTCGTCGATCGCCATCCACTCGAAGTCAGTTTCGGGCAAGCGATTGCCGATGTAGTAAGCGTAAAACTCGCTCACTGTATGTACCCCTTTACCGACAAACATACCGCCGTTGACATCGGTCGTTCCGCCGTGTTCACGTACCAGTTTAGTATATGCGCGCGACATGCGAAATCCGTACTTGTCGTAGTCCTCGTCGGTAAGCCACAGACAAAAACCTACGCCGAAGTCGTGATCGCGCGACAACTCGTCGTCAAACCCGAAACATTCCGAGCCGTGCCCCACAAGTCCTGTAGCAACTCTGTCGACACATTCGGCAAATTGCGTTTCAAGCATTTGTTTGCCGTACCGCTCGTAAAACAGTTGAGCCTCATCCAACCCCTTCATAGGTTACCCCCGTAGATTTCTGCGGCAATTTCCTTCAGGGCTTCGGCTTGCATATCCAATCCGAACTCGGCAAACACGGGGTAGCACTTGGTCAACGCAAATGCGTAGTTGCCGTCACGCACGATGTTTTCGTCACAGAGTACAGTCCATGCTTCATCCAGCACTTGTAACGATTTTTGCGTATCGTTGTACTTTTTTCGATACAATTCCGCAAGCAGACACATGCTGACGGCAATGTCATACAAGTGATTGTCTTCTTTTCTCAACAACTCGACGGCACGCATAAGATTGCTTTCTGCATTGTCGTACATTCCGCACAGATACTGCGTGCTTGCCAGGTTGTTGACAAATGCCGCGTATTCGTAACTGTCCGTTGCGTTGTTGCGTCTGAACGCGTCGTCAACGTGGGCAAACACCGCCATAGCACGATCGAACATACCGTATGCGCCGAGAGTTGTGGCTATATTTACGGCAACGGTCTCGCCCGACACAGTACCCTCGACATCAAGTTCGGCAAGTAGTTGCAATGCTTTTTCGCATGCAACAACAGCCTTATCCTTGTCGCCAAGCCGTCTGTAAAAGCCGATTTGCTCGTTTGTAACAGTCAGCAAACCGCGTTTATCACCCAGCGCGGCGGCCTCCTCTGCCCAGTAATCCAGGCACCGTTCGGCACCCGACATGTCGTTTGTATTCAAGAATCCGTCCAGCTTTGTCAAAAATCTGCCTACGTTTATGCGCTCGGCAAGTTCGTTGTCGCAACACTTGCACCCAAATTGCATAATGCACCTCTGTTGTATACTGTCCGCACACGCCCCCTTTACCAAACGCGTCCGTGCAGACAAACATTCTTCAGATAACATTATACAATCAACCGCCGTATTGTGTCAATCGCCGGACAGATACTTGTGCGCACGCCCTTCCTTGACAACCACGTAACTACGCCCGATAAGAAACGCACCGTCGGGCGCATCCTTGTCCACCGTGGTACCGCATGCAACAAAACAATTGTTGCCGATGTGTAACGGAGCGACAAGATTGCTGTTGCACCCGATAAAACAGTTGTTGCCAACCTTTGTGCGATGCTTGGTTTTGCCGTCGTAGTTGACAAAAATCACGCCGCAACCGACGTTGGTGTCACTGCCCACCTCGGCATCCCCGATGTAAGCCAGATGTGCAGCCTTGACTCTGTCGGCAAGTCTGCTACGTTTGACTTCGACAAAGTTGCCAACGCGGCAATCGTTCCCGACAACGGCACCGTCACGCAAGTGTGCGTATGGGCCTACAACACAGTTATCGCCCACCGTACAATCGGTCAGCCGAGAAGCACGCACCTGTGTGTATTGTCCGATGACAGAGTTGCATATGTAGCAAAAACTGCCAACCGTACAGCCTTTTTTCAGCACGGAGTTGCCCTTGATCACGGCAAACGGCTCGACGGTAACGCCATCCTCCACCACGACCGAAGGGTCGATGATATATTGCAAAAAGTTCTCCTTGTACTATTTTAGTCGGCAATACAGTGTTTGAATCAACAAACCATCAACGACAAAACGCCTTATGCCGATTGAGTACGTGCGCTGTATTACTACAATTACACCAATTTACACACCAGCACAGTCATGTCGTCTGCCGCTTTGTTATGCACCTGTTTAAGTGCCTTGTTGATAATATCTTCGGCAATGCTTTGCGGATTAGTCAGCGTTGTATTGCGGAAGATTTCCGCCAATGCGTTGATATCGTGGAAACAATCGGTCACCCCGTCGGTAAACAACACGGCGTAGTCACCTGAATGCATCGCCTTTTTGGTAACGGACGGATGCATTTCGTCCAATACGCCCAGTGGCAAACTGCTACCGGACACAATCTCCACCTTGTCTCCGCACCGCACAAGTCCGTTAGTCGCACCAAGCTTGATAAAGTCGGCCAACCCATTGTACAGGTCGACAACCATCATGTCCACGGCGCAAAAAACTTCGTTTCCGCAACCAGTAAGCAACTTGTTGACGCATGTCAGTATTACGTCGCTGTCAAACCCTGCACGATAAAAACTCTCCACAAGGTCGATGGATGCCGACGACATTTCTTCGGCGCGAACACCGCTACCCATACCGTCGCAAAGCGCGACTATACACTTGCCGTTGTCGGTATTTATTACGCTGTGAGTGTCGCCCGACAGCGCACTGCCCTCCTTTGTGACAGAAGCAATGCCGTACACCGCCTCAAAACGCGGTTTAGCGCAAAGTATCACCGTATTCCAGTCGGGACTGTCGGTTGCTTCTATTCGTTGCACCTTCATTGGTTGATTGACAACGGCGGACGTCACTTGTTCCACTACATCGGCGTCGGTATCACGTGCGGAAACGGTGGCAAATACCAATGGCAAGCCATACTGTTGCATCACCGTTGCTCCGATACACATCACGTTGTGGAACACAAGTCTGTCCACAAGGTCGGCTTCCTTGTCACTGTCGGTCACGGCTTTGGTTTTCGCCTCACCCGCAAGTTGCAACAGTAAACCCGACACGCCGCCCATTTGTTCGCCCACAAGCGTACGACTGTTGTCGGCTTGCTCCGTTCTGTTGACATACTCGGCGTAGTTTTTGGCACGTTCGTTGATTTGCGATATAATGCCCGACACACGTTCACACCGCATAGATAACGACGGCGAAACGTCCAGAATAGTACACTTACCGCGTTTAACAGCACAAACTGTCATATTTAACAGACTTTGTTCGGTGTCTTGCAGTTGCTCTCGCCAACAAGTCGTACGTAGATTGCATCTACTGCAAACTTCTTCCGATACTTGCCTGACCATTGCCTTTTCGGCGTCATCGGCAGACACACGCCCGGACGAAACGGAATAAAACGCATTGCGCATAGACAGGAAAATATCCGACAGTCGATACAGGCGCCCAGACAACGCCATGCCCAATTTGTGACTGACGGCCGTGCCAAGATACCTGTCAGAACCGCCGCAAACGGTATCCTTTATACGACGATATACACGCCCCGGAATTACAATATATGCCAGCACCGAAGTGGCGGTAGGGATAAACACAATAGTATCGAATCTGCCGTGAAGATTGAAGAAATACGACACTACAACATCGGCTGCAACCACCGACAAAGCGCACACATACCTGTTTACACGTATCAGACTTACCGCCGCAAGCGCAACGACAACACAACACACGGCAAATTGCAATTGCCCGATAGCAGCCAGATTGCCTACTGCGGCAACCGAAGCGCACACAAACGCAGTTTCGTCATTAAACGCCGACACACAAAATAGTACGGCAAAAGGCATAACGAAATATATCGGCTGAAACTGCCACAGCGTAAAGCAAGACAAACAGTAACTTGCCGCCACTCCGTACAGCGCGATACAAACTTTTTCGTCGGTAGCGGGTCGATAGTTAAGTCCTTTGACAAACACCGCGCGATACATGTATATGGATACGTATCCGAAGGCAATACCTACAACCACATACAACGCTTTGAAACACAAATCGGTGTAACCGACAAAACCATACGCCAAATAAAACGTATTGGCAAGTAACATGTACAACAGCAATGCGCCCTTACCGATTTTGCGCTTGGCAAGCTTGTGTATATACACAAACGTCATGATGACCGCTGCGCGAACGCCTGCGTGCATAAGACTGTTTGTGCCGTCAACAAGAGACGAGGCCACATACAGCACGCATGCGACTACAGGATTTGTGGCATATACGGCACCGACAAATGCACCGAAAGACAATGCACCACCCAAGATTTTTGCTCCGCCGAGCACCGTTGCGGTATACACCGCGTACAACCACACTGTTTTAGCCGATAGTTTTTTCATGATGTCCCCCGACAGCGGTTTTTACCTAATAGTACACCACAAAAGAACTCAAATTTTGACTACGTTTGCCATTATTTGCAACAATTTGTCGAATTTTGGACAAGCGGCAATGCGACGGCAAGCCAACAAATCCAACGGTGCAACGAACAGTTGTACTACCTTACAAACTACATCACACGGCACAACAAGCAGGCGCAAATACCGCCGACAAGGTTGCAGAACAACGCAATCGGGACTGCCCAGCCTGTGTGCTTGACGTTGGTCTCGGCAAAGTAGACCGCAGCCACGTAAAACACCGTTTCGCTGCTACCCATGATTACGCTTGCACATCTACCGACATAACTGTCTGTGCCGTAGCGAGCGTACACATCCGACAGTATTGCCAAACTCCCGCTACCCGAAAAAGGGCGCAACAACATCAATTCCACGACTTCCGACGGTATGCCGACCAATGCGAAAGGCGGTGAAGCAAAGCGCACGACATACTGTCCCAAACCGCTTGCGTGCAAAGCATTGGTCATGACAAACATCGCCGCAAGATAAGGAAACATACTGACTGCAAGCGGAATGGCTTTTTTGGCACCGCACACAAAGCCGTCGTAGACATTTACTTTACGAAACAACCCGACAACCAATGTTGCCAACAATATTACCGGTACAATGTAGCTCATTTTTAAATACGTATCAACTTTTTTGTGACCGCGGATAAGCAATGCACACCAATGCGACGCCGATTACGGCGGTCGCAACGGTAGACAGCAACGTGGGCAAAAGTATGTCGGCGGCATTAGCCGAACCCAGCGAAGCACGCAACCCTATGATGGTAGTAGGCACAAGTTGCACACTGCTTGCGTTGACGACAAACAACATCGCTCCTGCACGCGACAACGTTTCACCGTGTTCAGTCTCCTTGATAAAAGCTATTGCCGACGGGGTCGCGGCATTGCCTACTCCCAGCAGATTGGACGCAGCATTAAGAGAAGCGTACTTGGCGGCGACTTCGGTAACATTGCCGTACAACAATTTGTTGACGGGTTGCAAAAGCTTTGCCAGTCCCTGCACAAGTTTGCAACGCTCGGCAATTTCAAATATACCCAACCATACGCAGTAAATTGCCGCAAGTTCCAGAGCGTATTTCAATGCGCTACTTGCGCCACCGATACACAACGTCAATACATCTTGTGGCGCAACAAACAACATACACGCTATTGCCGCTGCAGTTGCCACCGTCCATACAATGTTCATACGCTATTTTATGCCGTGTCCGACGGTATAATACTTACTGAACAAACAATAAAATACCGACAAGTCTATCCGTTCTTCACTAAAACTAACGATAAAATCAAAGTTGACTTTAAAATCATTTTTATTAGTAGCTACGCTAAACGCACACAAATTAAAACATAATTTTACGTCAGACCCGCTTTATTTTACAAAATGCCGCAAGCGGTTTACAAACAATTATATTTTTGGTATAATTTATTTTACAGTCGTGCGGACATTAGTCGGATATCGGCGGACTTGCGCAAGCGCAACCGACACTGCGCAACAATACCGCCTGCCGCCACATAAAGCACGAAAAATACTCCTTCGGGTTTCATTTGCCCGCAGGAAAAACCGAGAGGTATATTATGGACAAGAAAACCTACTACATCACCACCCCGATTTACTACAGCAGCGGCAACTTCCATATCGGACACTGCTACACAACCGTCAGTTGCGACGCGATTGCACGCTTTAAGCGAATGGACGGCTACGACGTATTCTACCTGACCGGCACGGACGAACACGGGCAGAAGGTTCAGCAACGCGCCGAAGCCGCAGGCGTTACGCCCAAACAGTTTGTAGATAAACTGTACAATCAAATCGTCGACTTGTGGAAGATTCTCAACATATCATACGACAAGTTTATCCGCACAACAGATCCCTACCACGAAGAAGTCGTGCAAAAAATCTACCAAAAGTTGCTTGACAGCGGCGACCTGTACAAAAGCAGTTACGAAGGCTGGTACTGCACGCCCTGCGAGAGTTTTTGGACGGAAAGCCAACTTGTAGACGGCAAATGCCCTGACTGCGGTCGCGAAGTAAAGTTGTCGCACGAAGAAAGTTACTTCTTCCGTCTGTCCAAGTACCAAGACAAACTGATTGAGTTTTATGAGCAAAACCCGGACTTTATCAGCCCGAAGTCTCGCATGAACGAGATGATAAACAACTTTATCAAACCCGGACTAAAAGACCTGTGCGTGTCGCGCACAACGTTTGACTGGGGCGTAAAATTGCCGTTTGACCAAAAACATGTGGCGTATGTATGGATCGACGCTCTGGCAAACTACATAACTGCGCTTGGTTACATGCAAGAAGATCACGCAAACTTTGACAAGTTCTGGCCTGCCGATCTGCACATGGTAGGAAAGGAAATAGTCCGCTTCCACACCATCATCTGGCCGGCAATCCTGATGGCACTCGGTCTGCCACTGCCAAAAAAGGTGTACGGACACGGCTGGTTGCTGATGGGCGACGCCAAAATGGGCAAGTCACTAGGCAACGGCGTGGATCCGTTCTTTCTGGTCAACCGCTACGGTACAGACCCGATACGCTACTTCCTGTTGCGAGAAATTCCGTTTGGTAGCGACGGCAATTACTCCACCGAAGCGCTTATCAACCGCACCAACAGCGACCTCGTCAACGACCTGGGCAACCTAGTATCCCGCACAACGGCAATGGTTACGCAGTACTTCGGCGGCGTAGTACCCGAACACAGCGAATACACCGAACTGGACAACGAATTGATTGCTCTATGCGAAGGCACTCTTGCCAAAGTGCGCACCGATATGGACAATCTGTCCGCACCCGACGCGCTTGCAGACATTTTCCGCATCATTCAACGTGCCAACAAGTACATCGACGAAACCATGCCCTGGGCATTGAACAAAAACGGTGACAAAGCTCGCCTTGCGACCGTAATGTATGTACTGTGCGAGTGCATACGTTTTTCGGCAACAATGCTCAAACCATTTATTCCCGAAACAGTCGACCGCATTTTTGCCAAACTCGGATTGCCTGCTCCCGATAACTTTGACAACATTGCACAGTTTGGCGGAATTGCAGCAGGCACTACCGTGACCAAAGGAGACAACCTGTTTAACCGTATCGACGTTGCGAAGGAACTTGCCGAACTGAAACGCCTTGCCGACGAACAGGCAGCCGCAAACAAGCTGACTGCCGACAAAGCCGAAACCACCGACGACAAACCGATGATTACCATTGACGACTTCGCCAAGGTGCAGCTGGTTACGGCAAAAGTGCTGTCTTGCGAAAAAGTAGCGAAAAGCGACAAACTGCTTTTGTTTAAACTGCAAGTAGGCAACGAAGTACGCCAGGTAGTATCGGGAATTGCGCAACATTACGACCCGTCGTATATGGTGGGCAAAACCGTCGTATTGGTTGCAAACCTGAAACCTGCCAAAATACGCGGTGTGGAAAGCAACGGCATGATTCTGTGCGCCGCCGACGGCAAAGACGTTGTGTTTGTAACGCCGGAAAAAGACATGCCCGATGGCTCGGAAGTGAGATAATGATTGACACGCATTTGCACCTGGATGACCCGGCATTTGACGGAATCGTCGACGAAGTAATCGACAAAATGACGCTTTGCGGCGTTAAATGTGCCATTAACAACAGTTGTGACCGCAAAACCATGCACAGCGGCGTTGCGCTTGCCGACAAGTATCCGCAAATCTACGCAACCGTCGGCATGCATCCGCACGACAGCAAAGATTTCGACGACGGTTTTGTTGCCAACATGTACACGCTTGCAGCCAACCCCAAAGTTGTTGCCGTCGGCGAGATAGGATTAGACTACCACTACGACTTGTCCGACCGCAAGATCCAGCGCGACGTATTTGCTCGGCAAATAGAAATTGCCGACGAATTGCATCTGCCGTTGACATTGCACATACGCGAAGCCTACGGCGACGCATTGGACATACTTCAAGCACAAAAAAAACACCTCAATTACGGCGTGTTGTGGCACTGCTACGGCGGAAGTGCCGAGCTTGCACGACAAATGGTACGGCAAGGACACTACTTTGCCTTCGGCGGAGCGATAACATTTAAAAACGCCCACAAAGAAGAAGTGATACAAGCCGTACCCGTCGACCGCGTAATGACAGAGACGGACAGCCCGTATATGGCGCCCGTTCCCTTGCGTGGCACGACAAATACGCCTGCCAACATTCCGCTGATACTTGCCAAACTTGCCGAAGTGTACGGTATGCCCTGCCAACAGCTCGACACCATAATACAAGACAATGTGACAAGATTTTTTACCAAAATAAAACTATGAACAACTACGTATATTCGATAGGCAACAAACTGTACATCAATCTGACCAATCGTTGCAGTAACAACTGTGACTTTTGCATACGTCGCGACCACGACGGAATGAACAATACTCCGCTGTGGCTCGACGAAGATCCCACACCGGAGGACGTGATTGCTCAATTGCCCGAAAACCTTGACGACTACGACAGGGAAGTTGTCTTTTGCGGCTTCGGCGAGCCGACATACAACCTTGACACGCTGGACGAAGTGGCAAGCTTTTTGCACTGCCTGGACAAGACGACGCGCATTAACACCAACGGGCAAGCAAACCTGATACACGGAGAGGATGTCAGTGACATCATTGCCACGAGTTGCGACGTGATAAACGTGTCGCTAAACGAGTGCAACGCCGCCAAATACCAACAACACTGCCACAGCGTTTACGGCGAAAAGGCATACGACGCTTTGCTGGAATTTGCAAAACTGTGCAAACAACGCGGCGCAAAAGTCGTATTCAGTGTTGTCGACAGCATCGGCGAAGCCGACATAAAGGCTTGCCAAAAACTTGCCGACAGCCTGCACATTCCCCTGCGGGTACGAGTAAAAGAGTGACATGAACACCAACGTAAATTACGACATAGAGTTTGTCAAATTTATTGATAAATTGAGTGATTTGTCACAAAAAAACACCTACGTATTGCCGAAATTGCTACTTCACGCTTGTTGCGCACCATGCAGTACATACTGTCTGACGCAGGTTTTGCAACATTTCGACGTGACGTTGTACTACGCCAACGACAACATTACCGACGAAACGGAATGGCACAAACGTCTTGACGAACTACGCAAACTTGTGGGTATAGTAAACGACGGCAAATTTGTCGTGCATGCCGCCGCCATGCTGAAACTAGTCGTACAACCGTTTGCACCCGAACGCTTTTTTGAAGCAGCAGCGGGATTGGAAACTCAACCCGAGGGTGGCGCACGCTGCACAAAATGTTTTACGCTGCGGCTGACCGACACTCGCGACTACGCAAGAGATCACGACTATGATTATTTCGGCACCACATTGACCGTTTCTCCCTACAAAAACAGCCGACTGCTGAACGAAATCGGCTTGTCACTAGCCACCGACAACCTACAATGGTTACCGTCGGACTTCAAAAAGCGTAACGGTTACAACCAAAGCATACAATTGTCCGCACAATACGGTATTTACCGTCAACACTACTGCGGTTGCGAGTTTTCCAAAATCATTTTTAACACATAAAAAAGACGAGCTGTCGAGCTCGTCTTTTTTGTTGTAAAAGAAAAATGGTCTCGACAAAACGGTCGAGACCACATTTTTAGTTATGCCATAAATTCGTTAGCAAGCACATTGCGGTCGACAAGCGACATACAATGCTCGCGCGCATACTCCACAGCCGTTGTGTCGAAGTAAATGTTGGTAAGCACCATTGCATTGTTGACGGGATAGTGTTTGCGACCTTGGTCAACTACGGCGATATCGTCGCGTCCGAGCAAACGTGTGGCAAGCACAACGCCAACGGCGATTGCGGTACCATTCTTTTCTACAACCATGTCTACACAGTAGTTGTCCATGACCGGGGTCAACTTGACGGAGTATCCCTTGCGACTGAACAAACGCGCAACATACACAACAAACTGCGTTTTGTCCATCTTGGCAATCTGGTCAAATTTTTCGTCAATAGTTTGCTTGTCGCCCATATTGACAAACTTGTACGCTTCCATTGCAGGCACGTAGACAATCGGTCCGTTGTTGGTTGCAGTCAGTTGTTCGACGTCTCCGACCTGTGTAGCTTGCACTTCGGTAGTTTTGTCATCGGATTTCTTGTTTGCTTCCGCCTTCAAAGCCTTGTCGATCTTGCTTATCTTTACGGCGCAGACAATTACCGACAACAACCCTATAAACAGAAATACGCCGCCGAAAACAAGAATGATTGTTCGTACACTCTCCGCATAGACATAGTCCAGCCTGTCTATCGGTTTAAAGTAGCCGAAACGCGACCATGCCCACACAACTAACCCGGCAATGCCTGCAAACAGGCACAAAATTGCAAAGAACGATTTAAACCGCAAAGCTGCTTTTTGCTTTTTCATACACTCCCCCTTGCATATTGATGTGGCAATTCGACATCCGGGTACTACGCTACCATACCTGCAAACAAACCACATCATTTCGTTTGTCAACAGTATAACACAAAATTTTACACTTGTAAACAGCAAATCAACAAAAAATTGCTATTACTTAACTATTGTATTATGATGCGTGTGAATAAATGTCGAAAACATCCCCAAGTCAACGTCTTCCACACATAAACAATCGGGGCGATGTCGAAACACCGCCCCTTTTTGCGATAATATGTTGCTAGCGTTGCACACGGCCGCTTGCGTCGCCGCCTGCCAAAGTTTGCACTTCCTTGACGGAAACCATGTTGTAGTCGCCTTCGATGCTGTGCTTGAGTGCGCTTGCCGCCACAGCAAACTCGATTGCCTGTTGCGATTCGTAATTGTTGCTCATAGCGTAAATCAATCCGCCGCCGAAGCTGTCGCCACCACCCACGCGGTCAACGATACGCAATGCGTACTTTTTGCTGAAATAGGCTTGACCGCCTGTATACAGCATGCCCGACCAGTTGTTGTCGCTTGCAGAAATGCTCTCGCGAAGAGTGATTGCCACAGCCTTGAAACCGAACTTATCGGTCAGTTGCTTGGCAACGGAAACATAGCCTTCGCGATTGAGTTTGCCTGTTGTAATGTCGGTGTCCGTTGCTTCGATACCGAATACGTCCTTGGCATCTTCTTCGTTGGCAATACACACGTCGACATACTTGCAAATCTCGCTCATAGTTTCGCAGGCTTGTTCCTTGCTCCACAACTTTTTGCGGAAGTTCAGGTCGCAGGACACAGTAATACCCATACTATGTGCCGCTTTCACCGCTTTAAGTGTAATTTCCGCAACGTTCTTGCTAAGTGCAGGTGTGATACCCGTAAAGTGGAACCACGTTGCGCCTTTAAGAATTCTGTTCCAGTTGAAGTCGCCTTTGCCTGCCATTGCAATCGCACTGTAAGCACGGTCGTAGATAACTTTGCTCGGACGTTGGCTTGCACCCTTTTCGCAGTAGTAGATACCTACACGCTCGCCACCGCGAACGATAAGGCTTGTATCCACGCCGAATTTGCGCAGACTGTTGATGGCTGCTTGTCCGATTTCGTGTTCGGGCAATTTGCTTACAAATGCCACGGGCACGCCGTAGTTTGCCAAAGACACAGCAACGTTAGCTTCGGCACCGCCGAATGTTGCTTCCAAGTTGTCCGACTGCACAAAACGCAAGTATCCTTGCGGTGCAAGTCTCAGCATCAATTCACCAAATGTAATTACTTTCATAATTGTTTTCCTTATTATTTTTTTTCGTTCGGGCAATATTATTTATTTCGTTTATAGTCTTGTGCCCATCGAACGAAAAACGCCCCGATTAGGCGACCGAACGACCGAAAATGCAAGGTTGGTGGGGACGGATACTCGAACAATGCGCCGTTATGCGCACTTGCAATACTACATCAAGTATTGCTTCATCCACCTACCGACGCCTTGTCCGTCGTCTACGTCCCCACAACTGCAAAGCACATTTGACGCCGTTAGTTGGGATGATTTTTGTCAAATGGGAGTGCAGTTGTACTTGGATAGTACTACAAGCGAGCATTTGATAAGCTGTTTTTGCGTAAAAGCGCCCAACTAACGTCGTCAAATGCTTACATTTTCGGTCGCTCGGTCGCCAACCCTTCAGTCGGAGCAATGCAATCAACCTAAATGAAATTTCCCAGCCGCGCCCTCCTTCCGAGGTTTTCTTGTCGATGCACACAAGCCTTAAATTTTCTTTTCGCCCGAACATCAAACCAACTGCTTTTTCTCAAAACAATCCACCCTCACGGGGCGACGTTAGTGTGATTAAGCGGTCAAGAACGTCGTAACACACGAGGTCGCAAAACACTATTAAACTCAACCTAAATCTTACTGCAAGGCGAGGTCGGAGCTTGCGTCAGATAGCCACAACAGGCGAAGCGTGTGTTGAGGTAATGTACTACAACGTACATGACGAAACTACGCTAGCACGTAGTAGCTAGATGATGCGAGATACAACCTCGCAAATTTGTTTGCAATTCTCAACCACATTACCCTTCATCATAAAACTACCGCCAACGGCGTAGATTTTGTCAAAATACAGAAACTCGGCAAGGTTGTCGAGGTTCACGCCGCCCGTCGGAATAAACCTGACTTGTGGGAACGGTCCCGACAACGCTTTAAGGGCGGACAAACCGCCGTACACGTTGGCAGGGAAAAACTTGACCACGTCAATGCCCAACTCCAACGCTTGCATGATTTCCGTCGGGGTTACGCAACCGGGATAGTAGGGCAACTTGTTGACCTTGCACACGTTGGCAACGTCTACAGATAGCCCCGGCGACACGATAAACTTAGCTCCGGCCTCCACCGCCGCTTCGGCTTGTTCGCCGTTGATGACCGTGCCTGCGCCGATGTTCATGTCGGGAAACAACTTTACGCCAAGCGCAATCGCTTCGCGTGCGCACGCCGTACGGAAGGTAATTTCCGCCGTGTCGATACCGCCGTCACGCAACGCTTGCAGCGTAGCCTCGGTATCTTCCAAATTTTTTATTACTACTACGGGTATCACTTTGTCCATAATATACCTCAAAAAAATCAAATTGTTGTGCGCTTACAAATGCGCATATCTCCTACCGCGGCATGCACGCCATCGGTTGTCAATACACACGATAGATGTTATTACACACCCGAGTATGCACTAAATCCGCCGTCGATAGGCACCACTACGCCCGTAATAAAGGACGCCGCTTCACTGCTGAGCAACAACAACGTTGCGCCTGTCAATTCGGAGAAGTCGCCGAAACGTCCCATCGGTGTTGCGGCAAGAATCTTTGCCGTGCGTGCCGTTGGAGTGCCGTCCTCGTTGAACAGTAGCGACTTGTTTTGCGCCGACACAAAGAAACCGGGAGCAATGGCATTGACGCGGATACCCACCTTGGAGAAGTGCACAGCCAACCACTGCGTAAAGTTGCTGATTGCTGCCTTGGCACCGCTGTAAGCGGGTATTTTGGTAAGCGGAGTGTAGGCGTTCATGCTGCTGATGTTGAGAATACTGCAACCTTGTTTGCCGATCATATCCTTGGCAAACACCTGCGTAGGCAAAAATGTGCCTGTAAAGTTAAGCCCGAACACAAACTCCACGCCCTTTTGATCAAGGCTGAAGAAGTCGCCCTCTACGCTTTGTTCGCCTGCGTATTCGTTGACACATGTTGCGCGCGGATTGTTACCGCCTGCACCGTTTATCAGGATGTCAACCGTACCTAGTTCTTCCGTCACGGCATTACGTGCCGCAACGATGCTGTTCTTGTCAAGTACGTTGCACTCGTAGGCACGAGCCACAAGTCCCTTGGCAGTCAGGTTGTCGGCAACCTTTTGCGCAGCCGCCTTGTTGAGATCCAACAGTGCAACCTTGGCTCCGTTTTGCGCAATCGCATCGGCAAGACCGCCGCAAATTACGCCGCCCGCACCGGTAATAACAACCACTTTGTCTTTCAAATCTTTTACTTCAAACGGTATTTTCATGACTATTTCCTTCTTTCTTCCGTTGTTTTGATTTGCCGCACACGGCGACAATTTTGCCTTGTTTGTTGTTACAATTTGTAGATGTATTTACGTTGTTTTTTTGTCAGTATGTCGACAAAAACACAATACGTATCTAATTTTTTAAATCCTTGGTTACTGCCTCGAACACACCCGAAAGATATGCTGCGCCAAGTGCGCGGTCATACAATCCGTAGCCGGGTTTAGCGTCCTCGCCCCAGATATTACGCCCGTGGTCGGGACGTAGGTAACCGTCAAATCCGCCTTCTACAAGAGCCTTGACAATTGCGTAAATATCGACATTGCCGTCTGCGGTTTGGTGACCATTTTCATAGAAATCCGTATCGTTGGTAAATTTCAGTTGGCGCAAGTGTGCAAAGTAGATACGGCTTGCATACTTGGCTGCCATCTTGGGCAAATCGTTGAAACGTCCCGCACCAAGACTACCTGTACAAAAAGTGATACCGTTGTGCGGATTGGGTACCGCAGCAAACAACTTGTCGTAGTCGCCTTCTCGTCCTACGATACGGGGCAAGCCAAAGATATCCCACGGCGGATCGTCGGGGTGTATTGCCATGTTGATGCCCGTTTCGTCGCATGCAGGCATAATTCCGTTAAGGAAGTACACCAAATTGTCAAACAATTGCTCGTGAGTCATGCCCTCGTAGTCGGCAAGAAGTCCGTTAAGTTGGTCGGGGGTGTAACTTTCGTCCCAACCGGGCAAACGCAGATTGCGTTTGTCAAGCTTGTTGAAGTCTGCCTCGCTGTAACTAAGGCTTGTCGCGCCGTTGTCGTGCTTGTAGTACAAGTTGGTGCGAAACCAGTCAAACACGGGCATAAAGTTGTAGCAAATGCACTTTACGCCGTACTTGCCAAGGTTGCGTATATTTTGCGCGTAGTTGGCAATCAGTTTATCTCGCGTGGGTTTGCCAAGTTTGATGTCCTCGTGCACCGGCACCGACTCGATAACTTCCATTGCCAGTCCTTGCTCGTCACACAGCTGTTTGAGGCGAGCAATTTTGTCGCAGTCCCACACTTCGCCGACAGGCACGTCGTACACGGCGGTAACAACGCCCGTCATTCCGGGAATCTGCTTGATGTAACTAAGCGGTATGCAGTCCTTTTCGCCATACCATCTAAAAGTCAATTTCACCGTAATTCTCCAAAATCTGTCATTAGTTTTGCCTTGTTTTGTGTCAGTATTTGCTCGCAGTCGGCATTGCCGAAATTGCGCAAATATCAGTTGGAAGTATACGCCAGCGAGATATCGAACTTGTCTGCCAACGTTACATCTTCGCCAAGCTTAAAAGGCTTGCATTCGGGGTATTTGCCGGATGCAAAATATTTTGCGGTGTTTACGCCTGCGTCATAGCCTGCCACGTTGTAGATACCCTGATGAAAATGCGGATCGTCACGCATGTTCAACGGCACGTTGCGAAACTTGACCGACACCAGTACGCAATTGTTAGTTGTCTGTCCGCAATAGGCAATCATGTCGTTTGCCAACGTTTGCTTGTTGGCGTTTATTGCATTGTTTGCGTACTCGCTGTGAGTGATTACAAAACAATTGCTTACGCCGTAGTTGTTGCCAAGGTCGGCAAGTCCGTCCACCATCAGTTGAACTGCGGCAAAGTACTCGAAGCCGTCATTGACATATTTGTTAGCGTCCTTTTCGCCCTGACACCATGCCATAAACACACGATTGACCTTGTATTCGTTGGCGGTAAGGTAGTCGATTGCGCCAATAAGTCTGCGTTTTGCTTCGTCGAAATAGGCAAAATTCGTATCGGCATAGGGACTGCCTTGAGGTTGCCACTGCATTACCGACGTCGCACCTACGCTTGCAGACACGCACACAAGGGGCGTTTTCGTCTGCTCGTAGTAGCCTTCGACAAAGGCAGATATCAAACTGCCCGACTTCTTGCCGTCGCCGTTCTGTCCCACATCCTGCAACGCTTCATTGTTCTCCGTCGCGCCGAACGGTTCCTGCACGGGGTACAGTTTGGACGGGTCGGACACGGCGCGAAACTCGTAACCGCGCCCTTCGCCGACCACGACAGAATCTTGCGCTTCGCCGCGCCCTGCCATGTTGGACTGTCCCATAAAGATACATACGTCAACTTTTTTGTCATCCTTGTTGTCGGTGTCGGGTGTCACATCGTCGCACCCGACAAGGACAAACAGGCTAAAAGCACAGCAAAAAGCCAATACGTATGCAAAAATTCGCTTCAAAAAAGTTTGATTCATCATTGCACCTCGTTGCTAAGCTTTCTTGCGTAGCAGCAGTCTTGATACCACTACAAAAGCAACGCTTGCGGCAAGCAGCACATACCCTGCAATGGTAGCAACCTTGATTGCCGTCTGCCATGCCGGGGTCACATTGACAACCACCATGTCGCTTGTCATCATGTTCATTGCGCTACTACGTGCGACAACATACAGTATACGGTGCGCCGCATCGCGCATCTGCCAGGCAAACTTGCCGTAGCCTTGTCCGTATGCGTTAAAGTCGTTTGTAACTCCGTCGTAGGTTTTGTTGCTTGCAACAACCGTACCGTCGGGCAGATCGTTGCCGTACATCACGCCTGCGATGGGATTCATGTAGGCGTTTTTCTCCACCTTGGTGTAGAAGTCGCTGATGACAAATCCGTTCATGCCCAGTTCGCCGCGCAGTACGGTGTTGCAGAAGCCTTGTGCACTGCTCCATCTTGTGCCCATACGGTTGAGACCGGTCATTACGCCCATCATCTTCATTTCGTCGCCGAAGCGAATACACAACTCAATCGGCATCAGGTACAGTTCTCTGATTGTCTGTTCGTTTGCCCAGGTTGCTCCTGCATGACGGTTGGTTTCCTGCTCGTTCAGCAACGCGTGTTTAAGTATCACAAACACACCTTTGCTTTGCGTGCCCTTGACTTCTGCCGCACATGCCATACCCGTCAGATAACCGTCTTCGCTGTAATACTCGAAGTTACGTCCGCAGTATGCTCCGCGGTGCAGGTTGACGCCGTAGCCATAAATGCCCGACAGTCCTGCCCACAAGCTCTCTTCGCCGATTTGTTCGCCAAGGCGCTCGGCAAGTTCGGTGTTGAACGTACTTGCCACAAGTCCGTTGCAGCAGAAGAAGTTGGGATATTCTTCTACGCCGCCCTTTACCTTGGCAAAACCTTCAAACGCCGCGCCGCTGTTGTTAAAGCCGTAGTTACTGTTATTGATGTCGTCGCCGGGAACGGGTCCCACTGCGCCGTTAAACTGAACCGTCTTGGGTGCGCTGATGGACTCGATAGACTCCGTCAGGCGCAAACCGTTACTCAAAAATGCGCACAACTCGTCCCACGTGACGTTGTCCATCAGTTCTTCCCACAAGGGGTTGTCGTAGTCAATCAGATTGCCTTCTTCGTCGGCGCGTAGCAGTACCAACATCTTACCGTTGCTCTCGCCGATGGAGGGATACTCCACATCGTCCTGTTGCGGAACGGGGGTTTTGTGATCCTCTGCAAGTTGTTCGGTAGCGGTAAGGCTGACCGTCTTTGCCGTGGTGCCTTCCCAATCGATACGGGTCGTATACACCTGCGCACGTTCGTCGTCACTGAAACCTTCGTACAAACGGTAGTCAACGTTGTCAAATTGATTGGTGATTTTGTCCACGCCGTAGTTGGCGATTTCGCCGTCGTAGCGTGCCTTGAAATTGGCGTTTGCCGCCTTGATTGTGTCGTTGGTGGCGTACTTGGTGTTGTTAAACTCTATGTGAGTGCTCCACACCGCCGCACTGTTGCCGTCGCCGTCCATACGACTGTTAGTCGCCTTGGTGACGCCCTTTGCGGCAAGAATGTTGTTTACCGCCCGATGCGCACCGTCGGCAACGGTCAGGTAGTACAGGTCGCTTGCGCTCGACGAGCCTATGACGTAAGTTTTGGCATAGTTGGCATCGTAGCTTGCAAACATGCGCTCGGACACGGTAAGTGTAAGCACATCGCTCTCGCCGCCCTTCAGAGTCTTTGTCTTGCCGTATGCAACAAGTTCCACTGCCGCCTTTTCGATGCCGTGTTCCTTGTCGTACTGCGTGTATGGCTTTTGCAGATACACCTGCACTACGTGTTTTGCCGCAACCGTACCTGTGTTCTTTACCGTGACGGTAAGATTGTAACTGACGGAGTTATCCTTGTTGATAAAGTGTTCCACGTTGTCAAGCGTGGTGTCAAACTGCGTGTAGCTTAGTCCGTAGCCGAACGGATAGGCAACCGTGCTGCCGTAGTTAAACTCTCCCACATTGTCGACATTGTTGACATAGTCCTCGTAGCGTGTTTCGGTGTAACGGTAGCCGTTGTAGATACCTTCCTGATAGGCGACATAAGTGCGGTTGCAGTCGTCGCGCAAACCTTGCAACACGCTGCTGTTTTCGTACTCGTAGTTGCCGTAATTAGTCATTACCGGGTTGAGATCGTTGTCCGTCCAGTAGGTATCGGACAGTTTGCCCGACGGAGCAATTTCACCCGTCAGTACGCGCCCGATAGCCTTGGTACCCGTGGAACCGACCATGCCGCACCACAATACTGCGTCAACGCCGTAGTCGGGATTGTCGGCAAAGTCGCAAGCAACGGGATTTGCCGAGTTGAGCAACACTACGATCTTGCCTATAGTTCCGTTGCTCTTGAGCTTTTTAAGGTTGGCAAGCACATCACGTTCATTTGCGCCGAGTTTAAGGTAATCGGTGCTTTCGTTGTGCGTAAAGTCTGCGTTTTCGCCGCCGTTACGAGATACGACAAGTATTGCCGCGTCGCTCTTGACGCTTGCGTCGGATGGCAATGCGCTCCACGGAGCGTCCTTTAACGTAAATGTCGCGCTTTGATCACGGTTGCCGATAAGGTAACTATACTTGGTGCCGTTGACGTCCTTTATTTTACCTTGCCAATACTCGGTGTGTTGGATGTACCAGTTCCACAAGCCCTCGTTCACTTTCAAGCCGCTTGATTCCAATCCGTCCTTCAGATTGACGGCGTTTTTGGCTACGTTTTCCGTAAGGTTACTGCTCGATCCGCTGCCTGCATGCACAAAAGTTACACTGTTTGCGCTGTACAAGCTGACGCTTTGACCACTTGAAAGGGGTAAAGCGTTGTTTTCATTTTTAAGCAATACCATGCCTTCGGCAACGGTTTCTTCGTTTATCGCTTCGCTTGCGTTGCGCAACTCTACAACGCTGTCGTACTTGGTGTCGTAGTAGTTGACGGGTTCGGCGTCGCCCTTTTTGACAATCTTTTGCGTGGACGCGCCCAAAAACGAGTTGATTGCGCTTGCGTTGGCATTGGCGATTGCGCCGCCCACGGTAAGCAAACCCACAAGCACGGCAAGTACGTTACAAATGATTTTTGACAAAAGTTTGGTTTTCATTCCGCGCCCTCCTCGCTTGTCTGATCGTCGGCGGCTGCGTCGACGTCGGCAAAGCTTTGGCTTTGGTCAGCGTTGTCTTCGACTATTTGTGCCGCGACAACATTGTCTTGCTTCAGGTACACCGCCACATTCGCCGCGACGGTTGCCACAAGTGACAGCAATATGCACGCCACATAATCCTTGCGCAGCGCGGCAAAACTTGCGGCATTGATACCGCCGTAAAACACGTCGGCAAGGTACATGTAGCTTGCATTGATAAACAGCAACAGTCCCACAAAATTGCACGCGGCAAGCACCACAGAGGCGTAGGGTGAGCTGTAATGAGACAGCGAAGCCACCACAAATACTGCCACGCCGACAATAGCCAACGCCACGGCAAGCGGATCGTAGTACGCCGTACTGCCGTAACTAGCCTTGTACAGCGCGGCTTGAACCACGGTCAGTACTGCCGAAGCCAACCCCACGTAAAAACCCGCACGCTTGTGCGTAACGGTGTTTTTAACTTCCTGTCCGATGTTGCTCAAAACATCGTTTTTTACTTGAGAAGCCATAATTTCAGTTACTCCTTGTTTGTATTTTAAGTCGTTTGGACTAAAAATTCATCTTGTTGTACATTCGGTTGCACGTCTAGAAACCAAGTGTTTTCAAAAAGCTTGTTGCATGCGCCACCCACACGCTTGCATCGGCGCATTGCCATGCCGTGCCCAGTCCGTGATTGGTCAAGCCGCCGTCGCTAAACACGTCCGACACGTTGTTTACGCCCTTGGCGGTAAGTGCATCGGCAAAGCCATTGGTGTTGATACTGCCGACGGTTTTGTCGCCGTAGTGGCACCACAAGTAACAGGGCGCAGTGTCGGCGGTTACGTTGGCAACGGAATTGTACTCTGTAAGTATGTCGCTGTTGCCGCCGCCAAATACCGAAGCCGTACCCTTGTGCGACGTATTGCCTGTCAGGTTGGTTACGGCATAGCACAGCACGCCTGCATTTACCTTGGCAGAAACGCCGTCAACGCTGTCGGCTTTGTAGTTGGGGTTGCCCACTGTAAAACCGCCCTTGGTAAGCAATACCGACGCGAGATGTCCGCCTGCCGAGTAGCCTTGCACAGCGATTTTGTCGGGGTTGACGCCCCACTTTGCCGCATTGGCACGCACAAGTTTTACCGCACGTGTGCCGTCGGCAAGTATCTGGCGGTAGTCGACAGCACTGTCAACCGCCGTTGTACGGTAGTTTACTACAAATACCGATATGCCTGCCGCATTGTAAAGCGGAGCAATTGCACCGGACTCCTTTTGATCGCCGTCGTTGTCCGCACCGCCCTTGTCGGTCGCGTTGCTGAGGTGATTGTAACCGCCGCCGGGGAACACCACCACCGCGCCACCCGTAGGATTTGCGGCAATGTAGGGCGTTACAAAGCAGTAGTCGTGGCAATCGTTATCGTCGTCGTACGGAACGTTGTCATTGTCGTACAGGTACATTTTGTCCTGTCCGCTCGCCGTCACGACGTTGTTTTCCACAAGGTTGGCAATCACGTTGTCAATCGTTTGTTGGCTTACGCCTATCTTCAAAAACAAGTCGTTTGCACGTTGTTGCAAGGTGTCGCCGTCGTAGTCGTTCAAACCGAAGTAGGTGTTGTACTTGTTGGACGGAGACTTGGTGTCGCCGATGTTGCCGAAGTTGCTGAACAGGTAGTCGACAAGCAGGTCGTGAGCGTTCATGCCGCACAGTGCGCCGATAAGGTAACTGACCATGCCCGTGCGGTCGGTGCCGATGTTGCAGTGATACACAAGAGGCAGGTTGCTTTTGTCGGCAATCAGTTCCATCAGTTGTTTGAGTTCTTCCTTGCCGTCGTCAAGCATGTCCGAACCGCCGCTGAAAGGCAACGCCACGTAGTTTACGCCTTCCACTACGCTTGCAAGCTCTGTGCCCTCGGGGTAACCGTTGCGGTTGTCCAGGCGGAAGTCGACTTCCGCCTTGACTCCGAGTTGTTCGGTTACAACGCTTTTGCCATTGGCTGTAATCTCGGGCATGACTTGGTCGGGTTCGACATACTTCACTTCTTTGCCGTTTTCGTCAAGTTTGTAGCTGGCATTCCAACGCGCACTGCGGTACAACACGCCTTGCTTGATACGTTGTCCGCTTGCCGTAATCCAACCGCCGACATCGCGGAAGTTGGTAACGCCGTCCACATACAGGTTGCGCGGACCGTTTGCGGCTGTGGCAAACGTACCGATATCCGAAGTCACTCCGCCGGCAGTAACACGCCAGTAGTAGGTTGTGGCAATCTTCAAGTTGTATACTTGTACTGTTGTTTGTGTCACGTTAAAGGTGCGCTTTGTTGCAAAATCATTGGTCTCGGACAACTCGACAGTGTAGTTGTCGCAAGCCTTACTTACCGTCCATTTCAACTCCACGGCGTTGGGGCGAGATAACTCGGTATGCCCGTTGACTTCGTCCAACTCTTCGTTGGGAACGTAGTTGCTGCCGAACACCGATGCGAGATACAGAGTTTGCAAGTCGGCGTGGAAATCCACGGGGTCGGAATACGTGGCAAGGGTGATTGTAACATTGCCGTTACAAGCGAACAAACCGAGCAGGCATGAAAAGCAAAGTACAGAAACAATCAGGATGGAAATTTTTTTGTTCATATTGGTCTCCGTTAGGTTATTTTCTGTTAGGTTAAGTTTGTTAGGTTATTTTTGTTAGTTAAGTGTCAGTCGCCAAGGTGTCACCAAGCGAAAAACGCACTGATGGCTCCCTCCGGTCGGAGCAAAGAAGTCGACTAAAACGAAATTTCCCAGCCGTGCCCTCCCTCCGAGGTTTTCTTTTTGGTGACACCTTGCCAACCGCCACAAAAATCGTGCGACTAGTTCAACAAAAGGTTCACACGAAAAGCGACAGTAGCTAATAAGGGGTAACTAAGTATCAACAACTTTCTCCAACATTTTATTAAACGCCCACCGTGCACACAAAAGCGGTGAGCACTCCACTGCCCCGACCGCCCACCCCAATTTGATATAACGTAGCAGAGCAACGGCAACAAGTTCTTTACAGTGGCAAAATTTAGTTGCGTACAAGTAGATGTCAGCTTAATCGCTTTCTCATTCGGGGCAACCTGACGTTGACGACTAGTTGTGGCGGCTCACTCTACTTGCCCCACCGGCGAGGTGCGGATGGGGGGGGGCAGGAGCGCACAAAGACGGCGCGGCAATGTTCAACGAATTTTGTACGGAAATGGGAACGTTACTTGCATTTCCGTACAGAATCCGTTGCGGATTCCGTAACAAAATTCGACATACGTATCAAAGTTTTGTTTACAAAAGTGTTTTGCCGCTTCGGTACCGTTACGCACCGAAGCGACAAAAGAATTTGTTTGTAATTAGGATTTCTTCAAAGAAGAAGGGATTTTTTCTTCAATATCAGTCGGAATTACGCCATCGACAACTCTTTTCATAACGACAGCAGTATTGCCTTTCGTTTTGAATTGGAACAACGTATCGTTTCCTTTATCCTTTTGGTCAGTACCATATGCAAAACTCAACTGTGTTCCGTTGTCTACGATTTCGGCAAAGAAACCGGTTTCAACCCGTGCAAATCCCTTTGCACCTGTATTGTAAAATACACTTGTTGTCGACTTGTCTGTGCATATCATATTTGCACTTGCCGCAGGATCTGCAAAATTTACTTTGCCGTCCACAATGCTGTATGTTCCCGCATAAACAATGTAGTTATTCGCTTCTTTCCAATTCTTTGTTGTAAAACGATTTGTCGCAATATACGTTCCGCCTGTAGTTAAATCACCATACAACTCTATAACCGACCAAGTATAATGACATTTGGTGTCGTCTGATGAGCTTGTTGATTTTATTGCATACGTAACATACACATAATCCGCAGTAGAAGTCTTTGCAATGTCCCAAGGTTCCACAAAGCTTACAATCAATTCAACCTCTTTGCTAAACTCACCGTAAGTTACAACCAGTGTTACATTTGCAGATAGATAAATACCTGCAATCTGCGCATCATTGTCTTTAATTGCAACCGTATACTGACTTTGTTCCAACACGACATCGGCTTGACCACCTGTGTACTTGGCAGAAACAACCATACCGGTAAGATTTATCTTTTCGCCAATACGATATGCCTTCTTGTATTCACCACTTACTTCGATGTCGTAAACTTTTGCTTCCGCAACTTGAGCAACTGTAAGATCACTAACAATTACTTCTTTTTCACCAAAAGTAATCGTTACACTTTCCGCACCTGCAGCCAACTTGTCAGTAGGATAAGTTGCATGTTCCGTCACATCGTAGCGTGCGCCGTCGTTGTATACGGCAAACACTTTCATTTCGCCCTTGTCAAAAATATCGCCTTCGGTGTAATTCTTCTTCGGTTCGCCCTCCACTTGAAGTTCCGTAACATAACGCAATGTTTTGGGGATAACGGACAGCAATTCCCAACTAAGAGTATGGTCTACAACTGTTTCCATTACAACGGCATAATCCCCTTTATCGTTCTCTTTATAATAATTCTTAATGCCAAGCAATGTATCGTTTTCTCCTTGGTAAGCAAAGCTCAAACCGGTAACAGTTTCGCCATTCTTAACCAATGTGCCAACAAACGTACCTTCTTTAGCGAATGCAGTAGTTGTCGGAGTGTCTGTTACATAACCATTTTCGCCAATTGTAAGCGTTACAATGTTGTCTTTGATTTCGTACGTACCGGTGTGCAAGATATTTTTGTTGTTCATAAACACACTTGTTGCACGGAATGTATTGTCGGAAAACAGCTCAATTGCCGTCCATGAATATTGATTGGCTGTTCTCTGTACATATACAGCAAACACATACTGTGCCGTGGACTTTTCCGCACGCAGCCAAGGGGCTGTCATTGCAACGGAGATGTCGATGTCGGCAGTCATGCCGCCGTAAGATACGGTCACTTTACTTGCACCGAATGCCAACGCTTGGTCGCCGTTGACGATCTTCGCATCTGCTGTTACATCGCGGTCGCCGTCGGTGTAGGTTGCCGTTACAACAAGACCTGTCTTGTCAAACAAATCGCCTTCGGTGTATTCTGTCTTAAACTTGCCGCTTGCTGCAATGCTTTCCAATCTGGCGTCGCCGACGGTGATGGTAACTTCTACCGTTTTCACTTCGTCATCAAGCGTGTAGCGGACGGTAACGCTTGTCATACCCTTGACAAGGGCTTGGTCGCCGTTGTCAATTGTGTAGTCGGTGATGGGTTGTTTGCTGCCATCGCTGTAAACAGCCTCGACAACAAGGTTTGTTGCGTCAAACTTCTCGCCTGCGGCGTAGTCCTTTTTGTAATCGCCACTCACTTCGGTTC
>CAKQXG010000002.1 GCA_934281515.1 uncultured Clostridia bacterium
CATTAAAACCGGGGTCGACAAGCCCTTGCGAAGTGTAGTATTCGCGCACAAAGCTGGAATCGACGTTCCATCCGCGCGAGAAACGATGCGCCCACGTATTGCCCCAGTCGTAGATACGGTAGTAGTCTTTCAGCGAATATGCGCCGTCTTCGTCGGTGGCATGTAACAAACCTATGCCCCAATCGCGACCTTGGTTTTCGCCTTTGTCCACGCTGTCGAATGTCGCTTCGGCGTAGTACACGTCGCTACGTTCTATGTTGAACCAACTAAGTGCAAAGCCGGGGTTGTTGGTACGCAAGGTAGGCTCGTCGGACAATTCGCCCGTCAACACGTCCTTGTTGCCAAGCACCTTAAACAAACTCCGATATACGTTGAGATACACATAGTAGTAGTTGACCAATGCGGCGTTATCGCAGTCGGTAACGGCAAAAATAAACGTGTGTTGCCCTACGGCATAGTAGGTGCGGCGGCTTGCGCCGGCCTTGTAAGTGACGCTGTTGTCAATCTGTCCGTTGTACATGTGCGTGATTGACACATAGCTGTCGTCCATTGTTTTGCCCAAACGGCTTGTCGCCACGTATTGCGGCAACACAATTTGCGACTTGTTGGTAACGGACATCACCAACGTGTTGTTTTTCGGAGTTTCGCCGTCAAATGTCATCGTCGGCAGATCGGTAACCGTTGCGGGTTCGGGCTTGACGGGCACGATGTCCGCGTTGTTACCGCCGTTACACGCCACAAACACGGACAGGCACATCAGCACGACTACGGCAAGTGCAAGTATTTTGATGTTTTTCATTGTAATCTCCTTGTCACAGACAAATTCTTTCGCCCGAAACGGGGTCGAACACAAACATATCTTCGGCGGTAAAACGCAGCGCAAGCTTCGTTTGCTCGTCGATTTTGTTTTTGGCAGGCATTTTGGCAATCATTTCTTCGCCCTGGAAGTCAAAATGCACGTAAAACTCGCTGCCCATCAGCTCTACAAGAGTGGGTTGCACGGCTATGCAGTCGCCATGAGTTGCACGGTCGTAGATCTCCACGTGCAACGACTCGGGGCGCAATCCCACCGTCAGCGCTTTGTCGCCTTGGCAGTAGCTTTGCAACAATTCGGTTTTTTCGCGCAGTCTGAGCAGAGTGTTGTCCTCGACCTGTTGCACGGTTTGTTTCTTTTTAAACAAGCCGACGATTTTTTGCCACAAAGTTGCCTTACGCTTGATTTCCACACCCGTCTTGTCGGCGGTTGCAGACAAGACTTTCAGAATAAATTCCTTGGATTTGTCGCTGCCGTCGTATGCGGCAAGTTGCTCGGCAAACTGCCCGGCAATGCGGTCGTAAAACTCGTTTATCTTTGTTCCGCTCGCTTCGCTCAACGGCAGTCGATAGTCGCCTACCGTCAGTTCGGTTCCGTCGAAATGCGCATGCAGCAGATTTATCGGCGGAGTACCGACAAACTTCGCCACAAACAAATTGCAAGGATTGTTGTAGATTTGCTCGGGCGTGTCGATTTGTTGCACAAAACCCTTGCTCATGACGACGATCCTGTCCGCCATGGTCATAGCTTCGGTTTGGTCGTGGGTTACGTATATCGTGGTTGCGTTGATACGCTTGTGTAGCTTGACAATTTCGCTACGCATTGTCAGGCGCAGACGGGCGTCAAGGTTGCTTAACGGCTCGTCCATCAGAAACAACGGTACGTTTTTGACAATGGCACGTCCCAGTGCAACGCGTTGCATTTGTCCGCCAGACAATTCCTTGGGCAGACGATTGAGATACTGCCCCAAATCCAACACGTCGGCGGCGGCAAAAACTTTGTCCTGTATTTCCCACTTGTTCATTTTGCGTAGTTCTGTCACTACGTTGCCTTGTTCGTCAAGCAGTTGCGCGTGCTCGTTTACGCGTTTACCTTCGGCTTGCAAAGTTTGTTCTCGTTGCGAAATTTTCGATACGTATTCGTTTTTTAACGTAGTCAGGTACTCGGCAATGTCGCCTTTGTCCGTAAGCTTGCATTGCAGGATACGTTCGGCTGCGACCCGCGCAACGCCCAACTTTTTGCCCAGCCACGAAGCGTCGTCCACGCGGTCACCTCTCACCTTATCGGCTTCCGCCACGGCGGTAAGAAGCTCGTCGGCGGTGTGATTGTCAATCGCTTGCACCACTCCGCGGGCGGCAAGTAACTCTTCGTCCACAACGGGGAACACATACTTGTTGACCGTCAACGGAAAAGCAATGTTTTCGTAGACGTTCATTTGCGGATACAGCGCATAGTTCTGAAACACAATCGCCAGACTTCTGTCCTTGCTGGGTTTGTAGTTGGCAAACTCGCCGTCTATGGTCAACTCGCCCGAAGAAATATCCTCCAACCCGGCAATCATACGCAGCATTGTCGACTTGCCGCAACCCGACGGTCCGACAAGGACTATAAACTCGTTCTTTTGTATGTCAAGGTTGAAGTTGTACACCGCTTTTACGCCGTTGGGGTACACCTTTTCCAAATTTTCTATCTTTACAAAACTGTTCATTTGTCACTCCTATCCTTTTACGCCCGTGGACGACAAGCCGTCGATCATCTTGCTTTGCGTAAAGAAGTACATCAGCATAAGCGGCAATATGCTCATCACGCA
Source organism: uncultured Clostridia bacterium (assembly GCA_934281515.1). GTDB lineage: Bacteria > Bacillota > Clostridia > Christensenellales > CAG-314 > Fimimonas. Next base: position 2,625 of record CAKQXG010000002.1, read on the forward strand.
TGACGCCATTGCTTTGCCGTGGAACTCCACGCTTTCGTTCTTGATCCACCCCATCAACGCAACGGTGATTGTGTTGTGCATCTGCACGTCGGACTGCGCCGCAACGACAAGTTGAGGGAATACAAGGTTGTTCCAACAGCCGTTGAAAGAAAACAACGCGCACACAAGTATGCTCGAACGAGCCAACGGCAACACCACTCTGCGGAAGATTTCCGTTTCGCTTGCGCCGTCACTACGTGCGCTTTCGACAATTTCCTTAGGCATCGAGCGGAAACAATTGTGCATTATCATCAGGTTGAACGCGCCCGCAACCCCCGGGAAAATAATCCACGAGTAGAAGTACCACAGGCTGTCCAGCACGCCGCTTTGCTTACCTATACTGATGTACATAGAATACATCGGCGCAAACCCGATGACGCTCGGTATCGGCATCACGAAGATAATCAACGCGTAGATAAACGCTCTGCCTTTGTAGCGCATAAACACAAAAGAATACGCCGCAAACACGGTGATAATCATGCTGACAAGCACGTGGATCAATGTTGTGATTGTCGAGTTGATAAGCGCGCTCATCAACGTGTCCATGTTTCCGCCGTCGTGTAAACGAAAGAAGTCTACATAGTGATTGAACGTCCAACCGCCTGCATGCGGAAAGATCGAACTGGGATACAACACAAGGTCCTCGGTCGTACGCAACGACATACCGAACACGTACACAAACGGAAACAACCACAGCAAGCACACCAAAAGCAGAATTACAAACGCCTTTATTTTGTTACGACGGCTTTCGCGTTCACTTTTGGACAGACTTGAACGCGGCAAAGGTTTTTTCATAGCCGTGACCTCCTTTTTGCTTGCCCATAAGGCGTGTTTCCGCTATGCTTACAGCCAACACGATCAGCCCGAACACCACCGCCATTGCACAGATAAATCCCGTCCAACGGGGCAGTACTTTAAGGCTGTTCTGGATAAGCATCATCGGCGAATCGTACATGGTGTCGTAGATTGTCGAGCCGCGTATAACGGTAGGTTGACCGTACAGATTGAGATAGTTGATAAGCGTGGAAAACAAGCACAAGTCGATTTGTCCGCGCAATCCGGGCAAAGTGACGTGGAAAAACTTGCTTGCCTTGCCGCCGCCGTCGGCTTCGCATGCTTCGTACAGGCTTTTGGGAATATCGCGCAAACCTGCCGAAAAGATGACGAAGTTGGTGCCCGTCTGCCACCACACCGACAGCAAAATCATTACAAACCAACGCCAACCCGTGTCGGTCAGAAACTTGACGTTTGTGCCGAACAGTCCGTTGATAAGTCCCGTCGAGCTTTCGCCGAAGATGGACGTAAACATCATACCCGCAACGGTAATGGACACTATGACCGGCATGTACAGCACGGCGCGGAAAAATTTGTATCCGGGCGGTTGGTAGTTGATAAGTTGCGCCAGCAGCAACGGAATGACCATCAACAGCGGCACTGCGATAAGGTCAAACAGAATTGTGTTAAGCAGGCTTTCCCAAAACGGTTTTACGAAGGTTATTTCCAGACTTTCGTTTGTGGTACCGAACAAGTCGGCGTAATTAAGCAGTCCCACAAAAGTCATTTCTTCGGGCTTGTTGGGGTTGTAGTCGAAGAATGACAACCCCACGCCCATAAGAAGCGGCACAAGCGTGTACAGTACAAAAAACAGTACAAACGGCACGACAAACACCATGCCCAGTCCCTGACTGCGCCACATACTGCGCCTGTACGCTTTCTTTTTGTCGTCGGACAAGTTCATTGTCTGCTCCTCTCTACGCCAGACCGATTGCGGCGTTTATTTTCTTTTGTGCGTTCGTCAGTTCCGTGCGAATGTCGTACTCGTTGCTTGCGTTGCGCAGGCAATTGAGCAGCGCGGTTTGCATATCGGAGAAAATCAACGTGTAGTTGGGCGTTTTGCCTGCGGTGACAAAGTTGTTGATGTCGCCGTAGAAAGCGTTGCTGAATTCCGTCACGTAGCTGTCTGCATTGTAGGCGGCGGCACCTCGGATTGTGTATGAAGCCGTCGTGTGACCGAGCTTCGCCCATTCGATACCGACGTCCACATTGGTGGTAAACCAGTTGACAAACACCGCAATTGCAGCCTTCTTGGTAACGTCGGTGACAGTCTTGCTCATGGTAAACGCGTGGGAGTCTCCGAAAATCTTGTTTTTGCTACTTTCGGGTGCACCGTCGAGCGCAAACAGACCTGCCGTGGAGAAACCGCCGATGTCTTGCGTTTTGACAACGTCTACGGAGTGACCCGAGTTGGACGCGTATGCGCCGAAAATAGCGTTGGCGTCGAAGGGCAGAGAGATGTAGAACAATGCGTTGTCCTTGCAGAACTTGGCGCGTGCGCTTTCGTTGCTGTCGTTACTGTCCCACAAACCGTCGTCGGCAAGTTGTTTGACCGCCTTTATACCGTTGCTGAACGCGGTAAAGTTGTCGCCTTCCGTCCAGTGGACACGCCCGTCGCTTCCGTACAACTCGCCGCCGTTTTGCAACACTGCCGTCGGCAACAGGTACATCTTAAAGAAGTCGTAGTCTGCGCCGCACGTTACGGCATTGAATTGGGAATTGTTTGCGGCGCGTTCGCCGCTTTGCACAGTTTTGCACAGTTGCAGAAACTCGGCACGATTTTGCGGCAACTCGGCGTTATACTTTTTGAGAAGATTTTTGTTGTAGTAGATTACCATGCTTTGTGCGTCGACGGGAATGGTAAACATACGTCCTTCGTAGCCTAGATCGCAGTAGTCGGCGAAGTTAGGCAGGAAGTCGCTCTTTTCGACCTTAATCCCTGCAAGCTCGTACGCGTAGTCCATGGGTTGGTTGATTTTGTTTGCCGCGTAGTATGCATGCGTTTTTTGGTGAGTCAACACAAGATCGGGAGCGTTGGTGTTGTTTTGAATCTGTTGCATGACAAAGTTGTCGATTTCCGTTTGCGAATACGTTTGATGCGAAACGGTGATTTGTCCCTTGTATTGCTTGTTGAATTGATCAAGCAACGCTTCGAATCCGTTTTGGTCGTAGCCGCAAATAACCGAAGTCAACTTGATACTTACGTCGTCGAAAACGATGTTGCCGTTGTCGTCCTTGGCAATCTCGCCGGTGTCGGTCCACCACGGATTGTCTATCGACGGCAAACCGCCGTTATTATCTTCGTCGGGACGGCGCGTAACGCAACCGCCCAACACAAACAGTAACATGACTACCGCCAGTGCGGCAAAAATTCTGATACTCTTTTTCATTGCTGTACTCCTTGTACTACTCTATTATCATGGTAAATCCGCCGCCCTTTTGCACGGTAAGGCTCATCCTGGAGGCGTTTGTTACAGATTGACTGCTTTGCGCTACATTGTTGTAGGTACTGTCCTGCCATATACGCGCGGTGTGGTTGCCATCGCCGAGGAAAGACAGGTCGAAGTCGATTGTACCTGCGTAACTTGCGGTGCAACCGACATACCACTTGTTTCCGCTGCGACGAGCAATGACAACGTAGTCGCCGAGGTCGGCAGTGACAAGCTTGGTCTCGTCCCACACGACGGGCATATTGCGGTAGAAGTCAAGGTACTCGCCGCTTGTAAAATGCTCGGGCACGTCGGAGAAAGTGGGCATACCCGACTCCAACGTTACGGCAAGACCCATGTTGTGAGCCACCGTCACCGTGTCGGGAAGATAAGGTATGATTGCCGGGGTAAAGTCGCTGGGACCTATCGCGCCGCGAGTAAAGGGCAAGTATGCCGTTTGTTTGCTGTCGACGCTCTTAAATTCGTATCCGCGGATAGCTTCGCGGTTGATGACGTGCGGATATTGACGGCGTTCGCCCGTGGGCTTGTTGCAACCGTGGCAATCTACTATCATTTTGTATTTTGCCGCCACCTGATAGAACATCTCGTAATGCTCGTCGAGGCTTTGTTGGGATTCGAGTTTCCATTTGTCGGACAGCGAAGGTACGCCCTGGCCGTCGAAGAAGTCTATTTTTACTCCTTCGATACCCAGACTTGCCCACTGCGCGAGTTTTGCTTCGGTTTGCGTGCGAGTGTAGAAAGAAGAGTAGGAATCCGCCCACACCATGATGTGCACGCCCTTGGAATTGGCATACCGTACGAAATCGGTAAACAACGCTTCCGTATAGGAACCCGTATCCCAACCTGCGTCAAGCACAAGCCATGTCCAACCAAGCTCGGATATTGCGTCCACGTATTGACGTTGCAACGCGTAGTTGCTTTGCGCCGCCTGCTTGGCAGGGTCGCCGTCGAAATTGAGATAACTCCACGCCGCAACGCCCGGTTTAACCCAGTCATAGGTGTAAATCTGCTTTCCTTCCGCGCTCAGACTGTCGTAGTTGTCGGGTTTCCACGGCTCGATTTCGTCGTACACGTCTTCCACAAGAGTGGATTCGACCGCCGTATCCAATCCACCTACCGTCGCCACACGCCAGGGGGATGTAAAGGGGTAGCTTGCCGCCATGGACGCTTCGTCGCCGCAAGCAGGCATGTGGATTGTTTTCAGTCCGTCGTTACCGTCCATCTGCAACGCCGAACCGTGGTAGCTGTGACCGTAAATATCCGACTCGGAAATAAGGCTGTACACCTCTTTGCCGCCGTCTGTTACGCTGTACAACACGGGGAAACCGAGTTTCTCGTCGCCGAGATTTTTGTAGCTGCGAGCTTGATACTTGTCCTCGTAGGAGTAGTATGCGCCGCCACCCAACACGCCGATGTTTGCAACCACCGCCATTGCGTAGGTTTTGGCGTTGGACGGCAATGCGAAGTGGGTAAACTCGTCACTGACGGTAAAGTCGCCCGTACCGCCGTCCGCCTTGCGAATGTTGTAACGGAATGCATACCCGTCGTTGTATGCGCGAAACACTACGTCCAGCAGGTAGTCGCCTTCGGCAAAGGTAAGAGTGTTCTGCTTGTAGGAAGTAGTCACTTGCTTTACCTTGCCGCTGACGTTTGTGTAGGAAATTGTTTTGCTGTCTGTCTGCGACTCGACAAAACTCAGGTCGACAAACTCGCATTGATTTGTTGCCATGCCCAGGTTGGAACGTTCCACCACGGTAACGTCGTCGGTTGTCACCGTGTAGGAAATCTGTCCGTTGACAAAATACACGTCAAGGGCAATCTTGCCGTCGGGCGAAGTCAACGTCCAGTTTGGCTTGTTTTTATCGTCGGGCGGCTTGACTGGATCGGTTGTATCGTTGCACGCAGCAAGTGCAAAAGTCAACAACATCACTGCCGCAAGCAGACAAATTGTCCACAATCTTTTGGTGTTTTTCATAACTCCTCCGTTACTTGATTACTCGCGCCGTAGCGTCGGCAATACCTGCGATTGCCGCACGGATAAGCTCGTCCTGATCGATTTGCGTAGCGCCTACCCTTGCAAGCGACTGCACACATGCCTGATTCTGATAGTTGTAACAATAGTACTCGCTTTGTCCGCCGGGCAGTGTGACGAATAGAGACGGATCGCCGACCGATTTAAGCACCTTGAAGTATCTTGTCGTGCCTTGCGTAAATTCTTCGGATTTTTGTCCCGTTTTGCTTGCGGGATAGCAATCGTTGTAGGCAAGACGTCCGCTGTGCCTGGACAGGTAGTCTGCAAACACGCCGATTGCCGCAAGTTGCTCGATATCAAACGTCGCGTCGGTGTCGTTGGGCAAACACAGCGAAATACCCTTTACATAAATCTTGGCGTTGTCCGTGTTGCCGTAGTTAAACAGATTGGTGATGGGCAGTATGCCGATCTTTTTAAACAGCTGTTGGTCGTAGTTGTTGAGATAGTATGTGTACATCTTGGGGTAGCTGACAATGCCCATAAAGGCGTTGCCGTCCACCACGTCGTTGAAACCTTGGCGCGACTCCCACAATACTTCGCCGTTCAGGCTGATTTTGTCGTTGTTAAACAGCTCGGCGTAACCCTTGACGGCATTTGCCGCCTTTGTGTAGTTGGACTGTTGCGCGTAGTTGTTGACGTACACCTTGTTTGCTTTGTCGTAGGAGTAGAACAGCAAATCGTTGTTTGCCCAGATGTTGTTGGAACCCATCTCGAACCACTGCCACTCGTTGCCTTCGTAGGCAAGCGACGCGGTGTAACCTTCTCTGTCGCCGAACGTCTCGGTTGCCTTTTCCAACAGTCGTACAAAGTCGGCGTGGGTTTGCGGAGCCTGTTCACCAAGTTCGTCAAGCAACGCCTTGTTGTACATCACGCTGGGCACCATATGTCCGACGGGATAGGTCATAAGCGATTCTCCGACGTAGTTTTCGGCAATAGCGCCTGCGTAGTAATCGCTGTCGTCAAAGTCAATTCCGATAAGGTCCAGCAATTCGCCAAAACGGTAGTTGTTTTGCAAATACGAATTGGTCATAGCGGGGTCTTCGAAACGCGCCACTTCGTTGCTGTAAGCCGACGTCCAGTTAAGGTGAATCTGCCCTGCGTATTCTTCGTTGAAGTCGTCAACGATTTCCGCAAGACTGCGCTTGCCCGTCCAGGACAAAAACTGTATGGATATGTTGGCTTCAACGTTGTTAAGCACCACTTTGCCGTCGCTGTCATACTGCAGATTTGCCATATAGTTGTACTTGGCGTACAAGTCAATATCGCCTTTCAACACGTCGTTTGTCATGTCCCACTTGTCGGTGCACTTTTGATCGGTGTACCAACCTTCGACCTCGTAACCCAAACGCTTGGGGTCGGGTATCGTTTGCGGATCGACGACCTTGCCTTCTTCTCCGTTGACGGTGACAGGCGCAAAGCACTTGTCGTAGTTGTAGTGGAAGGTTACATCCACTGCGTTGCCCTTCTTCTCCCACAGCGCATAGACGGTGTAGTCCTGTTCTATCTTGACGGAGAAGTCGAACTCCTCTTTGTAGTCCTTGTCTGTATACCAGCCTTTCAGCGTGTAGCCGCTACGTCTTGCGGCGTAGTAGTTGGCGCGGTAGCCTGCCTTGACGGTGTCCACACGATTGTTGCCGCCCTCGTAGTTGACGTCGAAAGTAAACGTGTATTCGTCCTTTTGGACAGGGGTTTGTTGACATCCGACCACGGCAAACAGCGTTGTCAGGCACAGCGTCAATGCCAGAATAAGCGAAATAAATTTGGTCTGTTTCAAAATAGTTCTCCTTGTATTACTCTGTCGATGTAAGCGAAATCAATGTACGTATATATTTTTTCCGCATGCAAGACGGGATTCCTTCGCGGCAATGGCAACCGCGTCGGCGTTGGTGTCGCACAGCGCGACAACCTTAAACTTGTCCGACAACTTGTGCATCAATCTGCCATATGTGCGAAAGCCTCTGCCGCCACAGCCCAATATACTGACTGTAAGTAGTTTGGTCTTTTGTTCCATATAAATTCTCCCGTGCGTTTCACTGTCGCATACATCGCTTTTTTGCCTCATTACAGCAATACGTTGTCACCTGTAAAAATACCAAAAACCTCTCGAAACGCAAAGAGGTTTTGGTTGTTGCGCGCCGTTCGGACTTGCCCCCGACAAGTCCGAAACAGCTAAACGCTATTGTTGATGTTACTTCTCGACAACTGTAAGGTTGCTTACTTCGTAGTCGATTGCATGGGACAGGAAGTGGATACGTAAATCTTTTCCGTCATAAGTGGCGGTAAGCACTTCTTCTATTTTCCTTACTTCTTCTCCGGTCTCGCGGTTGCTGACAATTACAACAACCTTGACTTGATTATTTTCGTCCGTTGTCAAATCAAATTTTATATGGAGTTTTTCAGGGAAAGAGTCTCCCGCATCATGATATTTACCATTGTTTCCATCGTAGAAATCGTATCTCCAAGTACCATTGGCATCCCAAAAGTTTATTCCGACAACAGTCAAGTCATCGACAAAATTGTTTTTATCCGTCCAACCGTTCCCGTCGTTTTGTGCAATGTTTATACCAAGATGTCCGTTTACGTTAGTACTATTATTTACGTTTACATCCATATCGATTGTGGTATTTGCATTAAACAAAATTTCTTGGGTTACAGAAGCTCTCCATGCTGCATCACTGCTGTCTACACCGTTAAAGCGGAAAGCGGAACTGTCATCCGCAATGGTTGCAGGTTTGTAGTTACCGTTGAAAACACGCGAATAATGTAGCAGTCTTGTTGCGCCGTTTATCTTGTTCGTAACAGTCTCGCCGTCAAGAAAAACAACATCGCTGATGGTAATATGGCTGTCGCCGATAGATTGCAAATACAAAGCGGGGATTGTGTCAACGTCTTTAAGCGCGTCGGCAATGTTTGCTTGCAGAACAATCACGTCGTTGACAAACGTATAAATGTAGTTACCGCTACGTGCAATACCGATTGTGATTGCGCTGTTGTTTGTCGCTGCCTGAATAAGCCAATTTTTGGATACGCCGAGTACGTCATCATAATGATTGACTATCAAGTTTTTATCTGCAACGCCATAGCCGACAGCCAAACGGTGCCAATAACCTGCGGCAGCGGCATTGTTATTGTTACCACCGCCAAGGTACATTGAATACTTGTCAAACATAAACGTATCGCCACCGAGGTGCGCCATACCAAATGCCTTGTATTGGTCATCGTTGATGTACAAACCGTTGAGGGTGTACTGTGCGTAGTACAGTTTGCTTGCTTCCAGACCGGTGTTAAACGCGTTGACTGTTTCGTCGCCGGAAGTAATTGTGATCGTGTTCTTGTAGGTACCGTCTTCGTCGTACTCCACGTTTACACCGTTGCTTGTGGCAAGCGGACTAACCGTTACGGTGCACTCTATATCGACGCCGTTGACCGTTGCGGTGATTGTCACTTTACCGTAAGCCTTTGCGGTAATCTTACCGTCGTCGACGACTACTATACCTTCGTCAGAGCTATTGAAAGTGACGGGTTGAGTGTTGTCGGAACCTTCGCCGTAGACAAGAGTAAGTTCTTCTGTGCCGTTGAGTGCCAACAAGTAATTTTGTTGTTCAAACTTGACGTCTACGACCTTGACGGTAACTTCCGCCTTTACGTCGTCGATTTGCGCCGTAATGATTGCGGAGCCTGCCTTGACAGCATTGACTACGCCGTTTTCTACCGTGGCAACGCTTGTATCGCTGCTTGTCCACACAATTCTGCTTGCAGCATACGTCGGGTCTACGGTAGCGGTAAGCGGTTTGGATTCGTCCTTGGTAAGGGTCAATGTGTTTTCGTCAAGTTGCAACGAATTTATCAGCATTTTGCTGTCGTCGATTTTCTTTGCTGCGGTTTCGCCGTTGAGATAAACGATGCCGTTTATCGCGCGAGTGTCGCCCGATGTGGAATTCATAAAGATTGCAGGCATCGTGTCTACGTCGGCAAGACCTTCGGCAATCTGCGTTTTGTACACAATTACGCCGTTGAGCAATGTATAGATGTCGCTGCCGTTACGAGCGATACCCATTGTGACGGACTTGTTGTTTTTCAACATGTCGATAAGCCAATTCTGTACCGCGCCGAGTTGTTGGTTAGCCATGTTCAGCAACAAATCGTTTTCCAAATCCGACTTGTTGTTCATACGGTGCCAATAACCTGCGGTAGCGGGGTCGTTTCCGTTAAGGTACATGTGGAACACGTCAAACATAATGCTTTCGTCGGTTGCAAAGTGCGCCAGACCGAAAGTCTTGGATTGACCATTGTACAGATTCATTCCGCTAAGTTTGTACTCTGCGTAGTAAACCTTGCTTGCGGCATTGTCGCCAAGATTCAGCGCATTGATATGCATACCTTCAAGCGTTTTGATTGTGTAACCGTTTTCACCGTACTCCACCGTTACGCCGTTGTTGGTTGCAAGCGGACTTACGGTCACGGTGCAAGTTACGCTAAATTTGTTCGCAACGCTCGCCGTGATTGTAGCTTGACCGTAGGCGAGTGCCTTGACCTTGCCGTTGTCGTCCACGCTGACTACATCGGAGTCAGCGCTAGTGTAGACGATGTTTGTTTCGGCTGCGTCGGAAGGATCGAATGTCAAAGCAAGTTGTTCCTCGACATTCAACGCAAGCGAGTAGTTTTGTTGCTCAAAAGCAACGCTGATTGCGCTGACCGTTACGCTTGCCGTAACGCCGTCGATTGTTGCCGTGATTGTTGTCGAGCCTGCGCCGACAACGGTAATAGTGCCGTGTTCATCGACGGTGGCGACTTGGGTGTTTTCCGAAGCGAACTGCACTGCTTTTACGCCAGTGGCAGGGTCGGTTGTGACAACCAATGTGTGCGTTTCGCCCGTATACAACGCAAGGGTTGCAACGTCAAGCAAGATTGTCCTGACTCGGTTGTATACCCTGACGGTGCAAGTTTGCGTAACGCCGTCAAGGCTTGCGGTTATACTTGCCGTACCTGCGGCAACCGCGACGATTTTGCCGTTGTTGTCGACTGTGGCAATTGTTTCGTCACTGCTGGCAAACGCAACTGCGCGTGTGCCTTGCGGCGTGACCGTGGCAACGATTGTTTGTTCTTCCTCGACGTACATGTCGACGGCGGTTTTGTCAAGGGCAATTGCCGTAGCTTTGGCGTACACCGTGACCGCGCAACTGTCGGACTTGGTTCCGCTCGAATCGCTGACGGTAACGGTTGCCGTACCTGCCGACAATGCCGTAACCTTGCCGCCCTCTACCTTGACGATACCGACGGGATCGCACTTCCAGACAAGTTTGTCGGCGGCGGTCGTCGGGTCGACGGTGGCTGTAAGTGTTTGCTCTTCGCCTACAAGCAACTCCAACGTCTTTTTGTCAAGCGTTACGGAGTTGAATTTTTCTTCTACAATGATTGTGCAGGAAGCGTACACCGTGCCGCTTTTGTTTTGTGCGGAAACGACTGCCGTACCTGCCGCAAGGGCGGTCACTTTGCCGTTTTCTACCTTGACGACCGATTCCTTGTCGCACGTCCACACGATGTTTGCCGCCTGTTCGACGGGCTCCACCGTAGCGGTAAGGGTCGCTTCGTCGCCTACCTTCATCGACAAAGTGTCCTTATCCAGCGTAATCTTTGTAATTTCGACTTCTGTCGGAGTTATTTCGCAAGCCGCAAATACAAAGCTCATGCACAACAACAATACAAAACAAACGATACCAATTGCTTTGATGTTTTTTTGCATTATACGTTACCTCCTATAAAAATTCAATATAAGGATAGAAAACTATCCGTATTAACACAGTAACGGTTTTCTCGTGCACCGTAGTACACTCCCGATAGTAAATACATTGTACCATAAGGCAAAAAGCGTTTTCAACCCACTATCTCCGCGATTATTTTCAAATTTACATATTTTGGGCAAAATTTCTCCGTTTATTATCCACTTTAACACATTTTGTACACGTTTTTTATTCCATTTACCGTTGACAAACATTGCAGAAAACCATATAATAAGTTTGAAATACAACCAACCGTAACCGCTTGTTACGTTACACAACACAGATTGCGTAACCGTGACAAAAATAAACGCATGCAAGGAGAACATCGTTATGCCGCGTAAGTCGAAATACTTTTTGTTTGAGATTGTAGGCGACGTGCCCGACTTTTTCTACTCCAACCGCTACGTCACGCAAGGGACCAAACTGCACTTCCATCGCAATTGGGAAGTGTTTTGCGTGTTTGAAGGCGTGGTTTCGGCAACGGTGGACAACAAATCCTATCTGTTGGAGCCGGGTATGGCGGTGGTAGTGGACAGCCTTGCGCCGCACTCGTTTGAGTGTACGTCGGCGGAGATATCCTACACCATTATCGGCACCGAGTTGATGCAACTGTTTTTTCAACTGTACCCCAACCGCACGTTACCGCGCCTTTTGCCCGACAAACAGGCAAACCGACCGCTGCTTGACTTTGTGACAAGCATTGCAATGCAGGTTGCAAACTACAGTCCGCTGGAAAAATATGCCTACGCGTGCACGGTGCTTAACAAAATAGTGCAAGCCTACGGCACAATACCTGCCGACGTGATGTTGCACCGAGCCAACAGCACCATTTACAAGGCGATATCCTACATCTACGACAACTACACGCAGGACATATCCCTTACCACCATCGCCGACTACCTGCACATACAGCCGCAGTCGCTGTCCAACTTGTTGAGCAAATACTTAAAAACCGACCTGCGCAACTACATCAACAACCTGCGTATACAGGAGTTTTACGTGTTGCAGAAACGCCCCGAAAACAAAGATTTGTCGGTGTTGGAGTTGGCAACGCTATGCGGATTTTCCAGTCTGACGACATTTTACCGCGCACAGAAAAAATACGTCGACAGCTCGTCTGCGGAACCGCAAGTGCTGTACGAATACCTGCCCACCGACCCGACCAAGTTGTAAAAACGGCATACTAAAAAACGCCTGCATCTCGCAAGAAATGCAGGCATTTTTACATACGTATTGATTTTTTTGTTACGCCGACTTACAGTTTGCCGTTGTCGACAAGGTACTTTTTAAGACGTTCTGCAATCATGTGGTGACCGTGATTGTTTGGGTGCAGTCCGTCCACCGTATACTCGTCGCCTTGAGTTTTCGGTTCGGGGAATATGTCGCAAATGTCAATGCAATCCACGCCGTAGTGTCCGCACATTTCGGCAATTTTGTCGCGATACACGACTAGCGGCTCGCCGTCAAGCTTGTTTCCCGCACCGTGGCGGCTGTCCTGGTTGTACCTGTTTAGCGGAAGCACAAAGCAGATTTTTTGGCGCGGATAGTTGTCGGTCAACCATTGCAACAGGTTGTTGAGCGCGCCGCAGAAGGTGTAGTCGGATATATCTCCGTCGTGACCGAAAGGCGCGTCGCCGTGTCCGAAGTCGTTGGTACCGCCAAACACAAACAGGAAGTCGACATTCCTGTCCATCTTGCGCGCACGTTGCAAAAAGTACTCGTCGTACGACGGATTGGCTGACGGCGAACGTTGCGCCGCAATACGAGTGCCGCCAACGCCGTAGTTAAGTTCGGTAGCGTCCAGCATACGGCACAGCACGGTTGTGTACATATCGTCCACGCTTTCCGCGCCTGCGCCTTGAGTTATGCTGTCGCCCAAAAATGCGATTCTCGTCTTGGGCACAACCAACTTTGCCACGCGAGAGCCGAGACTTGTGCCGTAATCGAAGGGCGCAACCACAATGGCATTACCCGTCAACTCCACAGCCTTACCGTTGTCCAGCCAGGTTGCCGATGTTATCAGCCGGCTTGTACCAAGCTTTACGGTGCGTTTGTCGCTCGCTCTGGTCACGTTGACGTTGTTTTCCATAGGCACGTCGTTTATACACACATACAAATCCTCGCCGCGTTGCAACACTGCCGCGCCGTCGGCGGTAATTTCCGACGGGACGGCTTCGTACAAAAACTTACCCGTGTATTCTATCCACCTGCCAAGTCCTTCCAGCACCGATTTTTCGGCGGCAGACACAGATCCGTCCCCACGCAGTCCGGTGTTGAGCAGCAAATTACAACCGCACTTACGACAGTCGATGTAGGTTTCCACCACTTGTTTGACCGACTTGACGCAAATGTCACGCTCGGCATAACCCCAGTGATCGGTCAGTCCCTCGCACACTTCGCCGGCGCGCGGTTTGTCGGTACAGTCCACGAAGCAAGGCTTACCACGCTCGAAAGTAACGCTGTCAATCTCCTTGTGCGACACCTGTCCGAGCATATTCAACCCCGTGTTGTTGATGATCATTGCAGTGGGTTGTAATTCGCGAATGGTACCGTACAAACGGTCGAACTGCCAATCGGCGTCGGGCTTGTCCCAATAGCCGTCAAACCAAAAACCGCCGATTTTACCGTAGTTTTTGCACAACAATTGCACGCTTGCGACAAGGTTGTCGTTGTAGTCCGGATTGTGCCAGTCGAGCAACGTGTGGTAGAAAAACGGCACTATGCCCTGCGCATTGCACTCGTTTACAAATTCCGCGACAAGGTCTCGTCCGCTTGCGCTGTGCGGTGCGTCGAAGTCGCTCAGACCGCAGGTATCAAACAGACTGAATCCGTCGTGGTGACGCGTGGTCAACGTAATATATTTTGCTCCTGCCGACTTGGCTGTCGCGACAAGTTTTTTTGCCCAGTCGGGTTTGACCTTAAACTTGTTTGCGGTAGCCTCGTAAGCGGCTTTCTGATTGCCGTCAAGGTTGTACGCATACCACTCTCCCTTGCCGACAACACTGTACAAACCGAAGTGCACAAACACGCCCAGACCGAGTTTTTTGAAATCCTTTATGTATTCGTAAGACATCTTTTTCTCTCCGTACAAGTCGCTGACGGGCAGTTGTCAATCAAACACTGGCGGCATTGACAACCGACCGTCCGACGGTAATTTTTAAACGTATATACAATACTAGATTTCCGACAAATTGTCAATCTAAAATAGTTTTATAATTATATATCCGATTGCGATATAATGTGGACACGTCGCGTCGCTGTCAACTGCAATTTGTTTACCCGTTACTGTTTTGCCGGACAAACCTACCGCTGTTATGTTGCCGAAATCCGCATACGCATCTTAATTTTGCCGACAAAATATGCCTGCCCGAAAAACAGGCAGGCATACACTCACTCCGAATTTTTTTCTTTGTTTTGTTTATCTTCGTTTTTTTTGGACAGTTGCTTAAACACCTGATTGGTGCCGGTCGCCGTCAGACCGCTTGCGCCGCCGATTACTATCGCCGTCACTATGTTGTGCGACGGCAAAATGGACGGCAACGCAAAGTAGCACACCACTCCGCACACAACGCCGAGTCCTGCGGCAATAAGAGGCACAAACCTGTCAAATTTGTCGTTTTCGCCCACGGCGTGGCGCACTAGTTTTATCACCCAATACACCACGGCGGCAATTGCAGGCACGCTTACCATGCCGAGATAGTCCTCCATAATTCTCTCCTTGATAATATACTATGTATCTGCAGCGTACAATACCTTTACGGAGAAAACAATGGCGCAACAACCCGTTTCAACTTTTGCCGAGCTGAAGTCGGCAGTAACACTTACCACCCGACCGCACGACAAGTCGCGTTGTATACTATGAAACAACTGCAATATGTGTTAAAACTACCACCAATCGCAACAAAAAAGCGCATACGTATTGATTTTTCGTTACACAACAAAAACCGCCGCAGTTGCCTGCGACGGTAATTTGTGTTGTAAATTGTTGTTATTCGGCAGTAGCGTAAGCAACTGTTGCGCTTGCGGAGTACTCCAAAGTGATACTACGGAAATTAAGAGTCGTACCATATTGGTATTCCGCCATATGAGCATAAACAATTGTAATTGTATTCTCTCCTGCCACAAGGTCATACGTACCGATGAGAATAGTATCGTATTCTTTCCAAGGTTCGCCGGCTACATACATAGCGTCACTGGATATTGCACTACCATTGATGCTGACGTCGTAGGCTTCTCCGACAAGCTTGTGCGCTACGGGTGAACGGCTTACTGTAAAGTACAATTTTACACTTGTTGCCTTGCTTGCATTAAGTTTATAAGTGATTGTTACAGGTTGGTACTGTGTTCCGTCGTGTGCCGCACCCACGCAATCCTCATTTGCATCATAAGTCTTACCCTCAATCGTAACGCCTGTGCCGTTAAGTTTAAACTCCGTCTTGGTCTTGGGATCGGCAACGGTAATAGCCACAGTAGTAGTTTTGGTCACATCACCTTCGGTATAGCTGATAACCATAGCGGTTTCGCCTTCCTCCAGAGCATCCGTGTTGTAAACAAAGCCTGCTTCCATCAAGCGAGTTGTATTGTCGCTGTAGGTAGCCTTGATACGCAAACCGCTAGCGTCAAATACATCGCCCGCATTGTATTCCGTCTTTTTGGGATTGTTGACAATCTCAATGCTTTCAAGAACGGCAGTCTTTTCCGCAAAGGTTACATTTGCAGCTGTGTTCAATGCAATATACGCGAAGTTGAGTGTTCGCCAGTCGCCGGGATTGTAGGTCAACACAATAATGTTGTCGCCTTGTACAAGCTCGATAACGGAAATAAATTGCTCCACTGCCGCACCCCACATATCGCCTACAGGCGTGCCTGCCGTACTCGTAACGGCTTTTCCGTTGACTGTAATACGGTAAATGTCGGTAAGCGTACCCAACACATCGGGCCACGTTGTGATTGCAAGATACAATTCCGCCTTACGCGCCTTATCGGCAAAAAGATTGAATGTGATTGTGTTGTCGGTTCCTACTGCGGCATTGTCGACAATGCCGTTTTTGACAACCCATGCGGACGACAATCCGACTCTCACATCGGTGCCGACAAAAGTTTGCTTTGTTTTGGGGTCGGTAACGGTGATTGCAACGGTTACGGTCTTTGTTACTTCGCCCTCGGTGTAGCTTACTTCGATGCTTGTAGCACCTTCCACAAGGGTTTCTTCGCTGAATGTAAATCCGCTGTCCACAATGCGCGTTGAGCCGTCTTCGTAGGTAAGCTTGAGTTTGAGACCAGTGCTGTCAAACACTTCGTCTGCGCCGTAGTCGGTCTTGGTGGGGTTTTGTTCGATTTCGACATTGGTAAGCGCACCGCGAGTGGCAAAGTCGATTGAAACTGCCGCAGAGTGTTCGAGTGTGATACAACGGAAGTTGAGCGCGCCACCGTCCTGATTAATCGCATGAGCGTACACGATTACAATTGTATTTGCACCTTTAACAAGCTCGTAGGTACCGACATAAATTCTGTCGTATTCTGCCCAGGGCGTACCTGCAACGTATTGTGCTTCGCTTGTGATTGCTTCGCCGTTGATAGTTACGTCGTATGCGCCGCCGATGAGTTGACCTGCCGAGTAGAAACGAGTCACCGTCATATACAACTTGACCTTGGTAGCTTCCGCAACCGTCAGTTTGTATCTAATCGTTACGGGTTCGTAACCGTTTTCTGCAGTCCACTTGCAACCTACGCAATCTTCCTTTTCATTGTAGGTTTGGTTGTCAATCGTTACGTTGCCGCCGTTAAGTTTAAACTCCTGCATTGTGCAATCGCACTTTGTCTGACATTCTTCCTTGTCACATTCGGTATTTTTGCAACCGCCGCACACTGCGCAAACGCTTTCGCAAGTATGAGCGCAACTACACTTTGTTTCACATGCGTCTTCTTGACAAGCTTCGTTTTTGCAGCCGTGGCAAACGTCACATTCGGACAAGCACACGTGAGCTTCGGGGGTTTGTTCGTCAAATCCGATGTTAGCGTCGGTGTCAATGATAATACCGCGCAGATTGTAGTAAAAGTATGCGTCAATATTTGCCAACAGCGCATCAGACAACGACAAAATTATATTGTTCAATCCAGCGTCAAGAATACAATCAGAAACCTCAACCACTTTATAATTTCCCCAAGGTTCGGGACCATTAGGCATTTCAGCGCTACTAGTAATCTTACGACCGTTTACAGTCCAATTATAGTGGGTTGTAACAGCAATATTTCTCGGCATGCTATTTGTAATTAAATACAGTGTTGCCTTTGCCTGACGAGAAGAATATACAGGAAAAGTTGCAGATCCTGCTTTTTGATAGCCTGCAATTCCTATGCAATTCTCCATGGGATTAAGTTTGAACGCTTCACCTTCAACAATAACGTGATCATCAAGTCCGTAAAATACTTTACCGTCAATTCCGTGCATATCGTTCCACTCCAACTTTGCTTCCTCTGTGGAGTAGAAGATAACCGCCGAAAAGTCAAAGTTCTTGATTGTGGATTGCGGTGTAATAGTAATTACGTTTTTCCCGGCGGAAAGCCAGAATTGTCCCAGGTTTACCTCAACAAAGTCTGCCGTTTCGCCTTCTGCGGAAGAGGGAACCTGCGCTTCGCTTTCCAATACGTCACCGTTGACATTGACCATAATCTGGTGTGTCAAAGTGATCACTTCTTCGGTCTTGCGCACCTTGATTACAAGGTCGCCTTGTACGTCATCGGTGGCATTGCACCAAACTTCCATGGTGACAGAAGACTTCTTCTCCCATGAAAAATTAGTAACGTAACTTTCCTTGTCACCCTTGCTGCTGACGTCGGCGTTGGATATCTTGGCAAAGCCTTGAATAACGCCCAGGTCGTAGCGCACTTTGCCGGTAATGGGTATCTTGACCACTTCTTCTTCGTGACCGGCGCACTTATCTTCGCAAACAGGGTCCTTGCAAGAGGGATCCTTGCACTTGTTGCACTTGTCACAAACGTGCTCGCACTTGTGTGTGGGCGCAGGTTCGCATGTACATTTCTGTTCGCAAACCGGGTCATTGCACTCCGCGTCGGTGCATAGTCCGCATGTTTCGCATTTATGTTGGCAAACATGGGCTTTTTTGCACGCGACCATGGCGACGCAACTAGCCACCATTACAAGTGCAAGAACAATTGCAACCATCAGTCGAATGTTCTTCTTCATACAGTTTCTCCTTATTTTTTTTATTTCGGGACAATGCGCCCGTTGTTTTAAGCGGACGCCTGCCCCGTAAATTACATTGTTTTACGCAACCTGACCTTTGCGTTTGTCCACGAAATGGATCACAAACGAAGCCACAGCCATTGCAAACATGCAGCCCGTCACAATACCGAGTGCCAGTTGCACCTTGTTCAATGCGTCAATCCACCACGGCGTGACGTACACAATGCGACTGTTTGCCGTGATACCGTTCATTGCCATGGAGTGTGCCTGTGCGTACAACATACCGTGTACCGCTTCGCGCACGGCGTTGACGATTGTCGGGTTGTCTTTCCATGCTCCCCATTGCTCCCAGGCAGTGCCGTCCATCCAGAAAGCAACGCCTGCATACACGCCTTCGGCACGACCCGTGCCCTTGGTCATGTAGTCCTGGTTAAACGCGGAGTCTGTTTCGACAAAGCCTTCAAATCCCCACTCGCCGCGGAGAATGTCGGTAAACAGTCCCTTGCATGCGCCTACCCACTTTGTGCCGAGACGGGGGAAACTTGCCATAAGGCTGAGTATCCTGGCTTCCACAATGCCGCCTTCAAATGCGCGCAGATAGATTTCGCGAGCCGTTTGTTCGTTCATCCATGTCGCAACGCCGCAACGGTTGATTTCCTGATCGTTAAAGGCAAAGTGCTTTGCACACACAATTACGCCCTTATTTTGCAAGCCGAGACTTTCGGCGCCCAACATCTTTCCCGACATGTACGGGTCTTCGCTGTAGTACTCCCAGTTACGTCCGCCGTACGGGGTGCGATGTGTGCCTGCGCAAGGTGCGTACAACTCGATAACGCCCGTATGCAAGCACTCGTGACCGAACGCGTCGCCAAGCTTGTTGATAAGCGCGGTATCCCATGTTTGCGCCATGACAGTTGCCGACGGGAAGCCCATCAGGTCTCCCGTAGTCGGGTTGTTGGTGCGAACGCCGCTCGTGCCGTCGTTTGCTTTGCCGCCGGGTACACCGTTGTTTGTGTTACCCTGTACGGTAAGATAGCCGCCGCTAAGCAGGTAATTCATTTCCGCCCAGGTAAGTTGGTCAATGAGATTTTGCCAAACGGGGTCGTTGTAGTCCTTGTCCTTCAACAAAGCAAGGTTAAGGCGTTTTTCCTGACCTTCTTCCAGCACAATGTCGTCCCAGAAAGAATCGGGCACGGTCACTTTGCCTTGTGTGGGCATTGTGGAGCCGTCATCGGGCAGCGTGTGACTGTACTGCATGTCGGACACCATTGTAGAATTGACGCACTCCAACTGCACGGGCACAGGATATGTTTGCTCCCAATCGTTGCGCGACAGGTAAGTTATGCTCTGGTCGTCCTTTGTACCCTTGTACAGATTAAGGTCGGCGTCGGACAGTTGGTTTGTAATTTCGTAATCGGTGTACTCCGACTTGGCATAGGTCGTGTAGTCATCCTTGGCAACCGTCACCTTGTGAACAAACGCAGAGTTGCCGTCGGTGGCGTTACCCAGACTGTCTACCATGCCGTTGGACTTGTTGTAGCCCTTGGCTGCAAGTATATTGTTCAGCGCGTCATGAGCGTCGGTACCGAAGGACAGGTAGTAGTCGCCCTTTTCCAAAATATAGGTGCCTTTGCCGTAGGCGTCGTAGGTTTTAAACTCCGAACCCTTTACCGTAACGGTGACCGTTTCGCTGCCGTCGGGTTGCAACAATGCCGTCTTGGCAAAGCC
Source organism: uncultured Clostridia bacterium (assembly GCA_934281515.1). GTDB lineage: Bacteria > Bacillota > Clostridia > Christensenellales > CAG-314 > Fimimonas. Next base: position 22,695 of record CAKQXG010000002.1, read on the forward strand.
GACAAGCTCGACTGCCGACTTCTCGATGTGCATCACCTTGTCGTAGTCGGTGTATGGCTTTTGCAAATAAATACCGACAATACTCTTGCCTGCCACCTTACCCGTGTTTTTGACGTCGACGGTAATCGTGTACGTGCCGCCGAACGCGCCGTCCGTATGCGTCACCTTGTAGTTACTGAAACCGAAAGTTGTATAACTTTGTCCGTAGCCGAACGGGAAAGCAACTTCTTCCGCGTAGCTCCATCTGTCGGCACTCTGCTTGGTACCCTTGGTAGAATCGGCGTTACCGTTGCCCATAACCACATCTTCGTAGCGGGTTTCGTAGTAGCGGTAACCAACATATATACCTTCCTGATAGACAACGTAAGCGTTGTTGTACGTGCCGATGTCGGTGCCGGGCAAACCTGTGGAATTGGTCCACTTGAAGTCGCCGAAGTTGACCGTTGCAGGCGCGGAGTAGTTGTCGTAGGCCATTGTGTCGACAAGAGCGCCGTTGGGGTTGGTTTTGCCTGTAAGGATATTGGAAATAGCTTCGAAGCTTTGCACGCCGCCTGCGCCCACATGCACGCACGCGTCAATGTCGTATTGCTTGATGTGCTTCATTTGCATAACGGAGTTGGTGTTCATCAGCAGTACTATTTTGCCGATGGTGCCTGCCTCCTTGAGCGACTGCAACTTGCTTAAAATCTCCGCTTCCTGTGTGGACAAGTCAAGGTAGTTGTTGTCCAGACACTCGTTGCTGTAAAACCAGGTATCGCCGTCCTCGGCGCCGTCGCGCGTTATGACCATGATTGCTGCGTCGCCGTAACCGGGAGCGTTTTTGCTGCCGACAAGGGTACTTTCGATGGTTTTGCCACCGCTCATCTTGTCTTCGACCACGCTCCACGACGGTTCGTTGACGTAAAACTCGCGATAGCGTTCGTCGGTGTAACCGTTTTTGCCATTGTATTTATTGTCGTTTGTCTGTACGCCCTGCACGTTGCGAGAGCCGTAGTTGTCGCGCAATGCGGCATAAGCCTGAAACAGTGTGCCGTTGACCTTGATAGTAGAACTCTTTTCCAATGCCGCTTTAAAGTTGTCGGCAGGCGATGACTTTATTTCGCCCGATCCACCGCCGGAAAACTTGTAATTGACGGTGCCTATACCGAACAGACTTACGCGAGAGTTTTCCGCAAGGGGCAGCGCATTGTTGTTGTTCCACAACAGTATCGATCCGTCGCTTGCCGTTTGTGCGGCAACTTCCATGCTGTTTTTGCGCATGGCAACGTCATCGTATTTGCCGTCGGCGGTAAGATAGTCCGATGCATAGTAGGTTGCGTCGCCGCCGCCCACCACTTCGTACGGGTTGATACCCAACAAATTGTTGATTGTGGACGAGTACTGCACCGCGTATGTTTCACCGACGATGGCAATGACAAGCCAAATTGCAAAAAAGCTTGTCAACAGGCTCCACAAAGAGCGATTAAACAGTTTTTTCATTTATTTTCCTCCAATGCGTCGGGCTTTTTCTTGGCGAGGTGCTTCATGACAAAGCACGCGACCGCACCGCCGACAAACAACACGTCGGCAATAAACAGCAGCGTTTGCCACCAGTTTGTAAAGATTGTTATCGATCCGCTGGTTGCCCCGGCAATTCCGTTGAGAATAAGGAACGCCACTACAATGCCGAAAGTGAGGAAAAACGCCACTTCCAGACAAATCCAGGCAAACAGACCCCAAGGTAGTTTTTTCATATCGTTCTCCGTTGTTGTATTGACGGCAGGTAGTGCAACCGTCGCGGAAAGTATAAAAAAGCGACAAGGCGAAGTCAATACCCGTCGCATATGCTGAAAAAGTCAGCGCATATTTTGATTCCGACCACACGCGCGGTGACGGGCATACGCGCGACACGACTTACGAAATTACAAACCAACTGTCCGAAGCGGGGGAAGGAAAACTTTTTGAAAAAAGCTTTTCCTTCCCCCGTACCCCTATCTTTTCAAAAACTTGTCTACGTGGTAAGAACAAAACTAAAAATATTTAATTGCTTTTCTGACAACATTTCAACAATCGCAGGAAACCACACTTCTTTTTTAATACAAAAATGACATCTTAAAAACAATATTTTACTACAATACAAAAACGCCCGTGACGTTTAAGTCACAGACGTTTTGAAATCTGGTTTACTTCAACGGAAAGAAAATGCTCAGCGTAAACACGCCGTTGTCCGTTTCTATCGACATTGTGCCGTCGTACTTGTCCACTATTGCCTGCACGCTACGCATGCCGTAACCATGGTAGTCGCTGTCGGATTTGGTCGTGGCAGGCAATCCGTCGGCGGCAAAGTTGACCTTGCCCACAAAGTAGTTGTCTATCTTGACCGAAACAAACCTTTTTACCGTGTGGACGTTTACGCCTATCACTCGCTTGTCCTCGTCCTCCACCTGCGACACCGCCTCGATACTGTTGTCCAGCACATTGCCGAACAGCGCATACAAGTCGCCTTCCTTGATACGGTTAAGTCCGCTTGCGTCCACCATACAACTAAGCTTGATGTTTTTGCTGTGGCACAACAGAGATTTTTCCGTCAGTATTATGTCCACAACTTCGTTGCCCGTCTTGACGGTGCTGTCGTAGATGTTGATCATGTCCTCGATTTCGGCAATGTACTGTTTGTCTATGCCGCCTGCCGTTGCAAATTGACGGATTTGATGTTTGAGGTCGTGGCACTTGATGTTGATAAGGTTTATGTTTTCTTTCTGCAGTGTGTACTGCCGTTGCGCCTGCCGCAATGCCTCCTGCATACGCTCGATCTCGATGTTCATATCCTTGGTTTTGATCATGGTGTACTGTATGTAGAAAATCAAAAAGCAACACACCACGTTGTAGATCGCCACTACATAGTTGTACACTTCCACGCGCGGATCGTACACCACAATGGCGTTAAGCACAATATCCACAACAAACATCAGCGACACAAGCAGTAGAAATTTACCTTTAAGTTTAAGGTCGGCGGCATTTTTGAGCCACGGTCCCAGCAACAGGTAACTTGCCCAGTAAATAAGCAAAAAAATGCTTACGTATGCCAAAATTACGATCACGCTGCCTGCGTCGAAGGTGGAAAAGTCAAACCCTGTTTGCACGTACATAGAATGCAGGTCTATGTGCGCCACCGACGAAAACAAAATGGAGTTCAGACCGTAGGCAAGGTGCTGTATGGTGTACGCCGTCACTCCGCAAAAGAACGCTCTGTCCCACGTGATGTCAAATACAAACACAATGGCAAAAAACGTAACGGCAAACAGCACAAAAAACATTAACGAACTGTACCAACCCGTGACGGTAATTTTGCCGCCGACAGGATACAGAAACGCCACCAGATAACACGCCGCGATTGCCGCAAACACGCGCCAACCGAAGTTTTTGCGACGGGGCAAACGCACGGTAAACAACATTTCGGCGACGATAATCTCCGTCATAAACAGCAATTTGTATTGACTAAGCCCAAGCATCATACCACACCGCCGCCTCCGCGCCCGAGAAATTTAGCGACCGCTTGCAAAAACTCCTTTTTGCGAGGCTTGCTTATAAGCAGTCTGTCGCCCGCAACTTCGACATAGTTGCCGTCTATGGCGTCGACATAGTTCAGGTTGACCAGATAACACTGATTGCACAGCGCAAACGGGTAGGCGGCAAGTTGCTCGGACACAGACTTTAACGTGCCGCTGCACTGTTGCACTTCGCGCCGCATGTGGAACAACAACACGTGACGTTCCACCTCCACGTACATAATCTCCTTGACGGACAGCACTCGCTTGCCCGCACGCTGACTGATTACTATCTCGCCGCCGCGCCGAGCCTGCAAGTTGTCATATATACGGTTGAGTTTCAACTCGAAATTGGCGTACGAGACGGGTTTGACGACAAAGTCGAAAGCGTCGACGGAGTAACCCTCGATGGCGTACTGCGCCAGATTGGTGACAAACACGATAAGCACCTTTTTGTCCACCTCGCGCAGGCGGTGTGCCGCAGTCATGCCGTCCATTTCCTTCAATTCTATGTCCATAAACGCCACGTCGAAATCGGGCGTATACTTGGTAAGGAATGTTTCGGCGTCGGCATAGCGCGTGACGGTAATATGCTCGTCGTGCTTGTCTGCCCAAGCCGAAAGATAATTTTTTATGCGAGCAACGACCGAATCGTCGTCTTCCACTATTACCGCTTTGATCATAAACGTTGACACCTCTTTGGTTAATTTGTGCATATGCCGCGCCTATATGCAAACACCGCTTGCGCGGACCGCCCCAAGCAACCGCGATGTTGCATTGTAAAATACAGCCTATTTTAAAGATTGTAACAAAATCGTGCCACCCAAACAACCTCTAGCGCACAAACTGATTGTGCCGTCGCATATTTTCAACAGGGTAGACAACGTAACCGCGAATTGCGCCGCCTTTGCGCAGATTCCCGCTTGTTGTCCGACGAAGTTCATTCAACTTGTCGAATTTCTCCGTGCAAAGCAAGATTTAATTTTTCTCTGCCCCCCCCCCCCTAAAATCCCACTATATTGTACCGCGCCGCAAAGCGTTTGTCAATACACACTTATCCGTTGACCTGCCGAGAAATTGCCGTTTAATGCCGAAAAATTTGCAATACACTGCAAAAACTTTCAATTTTTCAAAGTTTTTGCAATTGATTGCAAAAACTTGTTGTAAAACTCCGCAAAAAGTGCTACAATAGTTACAATACAAGGAGATTTTGTCCATGATACAACGCACAAACTACATTTCCCTACTGCGCAAATGGCAAAAACAACCGCTGATCAAGGTCGTTACCGGCATACGACGTTGCGGCAAGTCTACTTTGCTGAAGATGTTTGCCGACCAACTTCGCGCCGACGGCGTTGCCGACCGACAAATAATTTATCTCAACTTCGAGGATTTGTCCAACGAACATCTAACCGACTACCGCGCCATGCACGACTACATCACACAACGGGTGTGCAACGACGCATACACCTACATATTTCTGGACGAGGTACAGTGCGTAAAGGATTTTCAACGGGCGGTGGACAGCTTGTACGTGCGAGACAATGTGGACATCTACATAACCGGTTCCAACGCCTACATGCTATCAGGCGACCTGGCAACATTGCTCAGCGGACGTTATGTTGAGATACTCATGTTGCCGTTTTCCTTTGCGGAGTACCGCCAACTTGACAGCAGCGTTTCGGACGACGAAGCCTTTGGACATTACCTGTCCACGGGCGGATTTCCGTACGTTGCCACGCTTGCCGACAAACAAATGTCCGACGCATACCTGGAAGGCATCTACAATACAATCGTCGTCAAAGATGTGGAGTACCGCCAAACGCGTAAACCCCTGCAATCGGCAACCGACGTAGCCCTGATACGCCTGCTTGCACGCTACCTTGCCGACGTGACAGGCAACCTTGTATCGGTAAAAAGCATTGCCGACTACCTGACAAGCAACGGACGTAAAGTATCGCCGCACACCATTGCCGACTACATCGACGCGCTTGTCGAAGCCTTTGTTCTGTACCCTGCCGACAGATACGATGTATCGGGCAAGAAATTGCTAAAAACCAACAAAAAATACTACATTGTGGACACCGGTCTACGCCGTCATCTGGTAGGCAAACGCGGCTACGACATCGGTTGCGAGCTTGAAAACGTTGTGTACCTGCAACTACTACGCCTTGGTTACAAAGTATTTGTAGGAAAGGTGGGAACCAAGGAGATTGACTTTGTTGCAAAACGAGGCGATGTGACGGAGTACTACCAGGTGTCGGCAAGCATAGTAGCCAAAGAGACCTTCGAACGAGAAACGTCATCGCTGCTTGCCGTTAAAGACAACTACCCCAAAACGATACTGACCCTTGACCGCTTTACCGAAGGCAACTACGGGGGGATTGTAGTAAAAAATGTCGTAGATTGGCTGTTGGATAAGTAACTACAATTACAAAAATTTGTTGCAAAACGGCAAAAATTGCGCTATAATTAGTTTAGAAAGCAGCAACGGGACGGCAGACATCACATACGCACTTTGCGTTGCGTACCGCCGGTCGCCGTTGCTTTACAAAGGAGTTGCAAACATGGAATTGAAGGGCAGATTTGAGTGTTACAAAACGGCAAACGGGTACTTCAACTACAGACTGAAGGCACCCAACAACGAAACCCTTGCGGTTAGCGGCAGTACCGGCTACAGCACCGCAAGCAACTGCAAAACGGGCATCGAAGCCATGAAGAAATGGCTCAACAGCCCCATAGAGGATCAGACTCTCAAAAAGCCTACGCCCTTGGGTTACCCCAAGTTTGAGCTATACCAGGACCGCGAAGGCAAGTTCCGCTACCGTCTGTTTGCCAGCAACGGAGAGCTTGTGGTGCGTTGCGAAAGCGGTTACGCCACCAAAGACGCCTGCAAAAAGGGTATCGTAAGCCTTGCCAAGTGGGCAGACGGCGCCGAAGTTGTAAAGGTTGACAACAAATAGTTTTGTGAGAGATTTACGGGGAAAACCTTTTTAGACAAAAAGGTTTTCCCCGTACCCCTTTCCAAAAACTTTTAGTAAGGTACTCGGAAGTCGTTTGGCGCAGTCCAAATCGATTTGACGGCGTAAAAATTGTTCTACAGGGGTAGAAAAAATACGTAAGGGGCGGTAAAAGATAATTTTGCCGTGGAAGGTACGGCAAACTAACCGTAAAAACTTTGCGGATATACAGGCGAATTGACAAATACCGCATTGCGCTTTGGACAAATTTTGTCGCGAAATTCCACCACCGTTACCAAAATTTAGTTACAAAAGAAAAAGGACGAGAAAAATTTTCTCGTCCTTTTTTGTTGAGTTGTCAATAGATGTTACAAAGAGAAACCTTCACATGTATAAACAGTTCCTACTACAAGGTCATATTCAGAAGTAAGGTTTGTATTAAGTCCCGGGCAACTCGCTACGGTCAATGTGTTTCCGGAAACCGTAAATGTTATTGTTTTTCCGACATTACCCAAATTTGCTCCCTGTGCCGTTACAGTAACTGTAAGTTCATTTCCTACAAGTACACCATTTGCAAATTCCACATAAAATCCGTATGAGCCAAATTCCATACGTCCTTCAATTCCGACAGCATCCGCAAATTGAATGGTTCTTGCAGTGTGAGTACCCATTACAAACTTGTAGTTTGCAAACACACTCTTGCCCAGCAGTTGCTTATTGTCAACATCAATGCCGTACGTCGTGCTACCGTCTGCCGTGTAGATTGTAATATTTGTTCCGCTTACTACGTAGGTTGCACTTTCTCCGGCATTGCCGTAACCGTCAAGCACGATTGTACCTGCATCGTCGGGCAATGTGTACGTGCCTTGATAGCCGTCCTGAACCTTGGTATAGCTGCCTTCGCCAAGTTCCACAACACGCATTGCGTTTGCCGCAATAAAGGTAATTTTGTTACCATCGGCAGTGTAAACAACCGATTGACCGCCGATTGCCAACGTGCCGTAGCCGTCAAGCTCGATTGCGCCGTATTCACCCGTGTAGGTACCTGCTAAGCCGTCGGCAACAAGAATATTACCATTGTCGTAAGCATACAACAAGTTTCCGTTTGCTTCGGAAATAGTCATCTTTGTAGCCTTTGTAAGTTTAGTCACGTCGTTGTAAACCGTGCTACCCGATGAGAAAACAACGTCGTATATCACTTTCTCTTCGTAACAGAACACCATCTTAGTCGTGCCGTCTTTGTACTCTACAGCTATCCACAAAGCGTAGTGAGATTTACCGGTTGCAGCGTTTTTGACACTCTTTACAGCAAATACGGATGCTTTGCTTACACGGGCTTCATCAAAGCCGATCATGGTATCGTTATTTACACCTGTTTCGGATGAGGAATAACCATACCACACGATACCTGCAGCCTTGTTGAAGTAGATGTATCTTCCCAATACCATAAATCCATCGGCAATTGCCGCCTGTTCGTCGGTAAGAGTACCCGAAGTCAATCTACTTCCGCTGTACTTGCCTACAACATCGACTTTAAAGACTACGGTGCTTAATTTACTAATTTCGTAGCTCTCGCTCTTTCCATCTTCGTCCATATTCCAACCCTTGAAAGTACCATAAGACTCGGGAGCGCTAACCCACTTTGCAAAGAAGGTTGTGTTGCCTGTAAGTTTGTAACTTGTCGAAGCCTGTGCACCCCAGTTTTCACCGTCCTTAAGGAACCAACCTGCAAACGCCTTGCCTTCGTAGGTCAAAGCACTTGCATCGGGTATATCGCTGACATAATCGCCGACATACTTATTGTTTATACTTACTGCCGCGGTGCCTTGTCCGTTGTAGTCAAATATCAACTCCACTGCAGGATCGTACTTGGCGTAGTAGGTTTTGTTTTCCTTCAGTGTTACAGTGGTTTTTGCGGATCCGCTAAACTCTGCGTTTTCGTACCAACCGCGGAACTTGTAACCTTCGATTGTCGGAGCGGTGTTAAGTTTTGTCGAAATATCATAAGGAATCGTTTGATCGGCAAACACTCCTGCCAACTCGGCAAGGTCACCGAAATCGAACGACACGGTCACGTTGTAGGCTTCCATTGTGTACGCAGAACCGCTCAACGTAATCTTGTATGCTTGAGTATTGGTCATGGCAAGCAACGTGTAACCAGCTTCTTCGGCGGCTTTTGTATATGTGCCGCTGATATCGCCGACAGTAAAGTCGCCAAAGCCGTTAAGCGACAATGTTCCTTCACCAGTGTATTCGCCCATCAAACCGTCACTATTCAAAACCTTGTTGTTTGCAAGTTTGACAAATGCAATGCCGTCTTTGCTTACAACAACCGAACCCGACAAAGCATTTGCGAAAGTCTTTCCTTCGGGCAAAGTTACGTTTGCAACAATCTTGTTGTTGTACAGAAGCGCAGTCTTTACATCGCCGTTTGCGTAAGTTATTTGCATCAACGAAACGTAACTACCGCCGACAAAGTCACGACTTCCGCAATAATCGACGTTAGTAACGGTTCCTTCGAGGAAAGCAAGGTCGGTGTCGACGCCAACTCTTTTAGCATTGCCGCCGTTGTATTTTCTCCACATTGCGCCGAGTTCTTTGTTGAAGTAGTAGTAGGTGTCTTCCAATACCATGGAACCGTCCACAATTTGCATTTGTTCAGCTGTCAAGGTTCCCGTCTTTGAACTGTAGGCGAATGTGCCGTCCATATTAACGGTCAAAACGTCTTTCGTAAAACTCGACTGCGTGGAACCGCTTTTATTTCCGTACAAGTTCCAGCCTTTGTACACGCCTACCGATTTGGGCGCATCTGCCCACTTTGCATAGTAGGTTACGGAGTTTTGAAGAATGGTGTCGGCAGTTGCTTTTTCGCCCCAGTTTTCGCCGTCTTTAAGGAACCAACCGACAAACGATTGTCCGTCCTTTGTCAATTCGCTTGCATCGGGGATTACGTTGCCAATTGTATCGCCCTTAAATTTGTCGTTTATTACGACGTTTTCCGTGCCTTGTCCGTTGTAGTCAAATGTCAACGTCACTGCCGGATCGTACTTGGCGTAGACCGTTACGTCGGTGGTCAATTCGACGGATGTAATCTCGTTGCCAAAACCTGCCTCACTGTACCAGCCGCGGAAAGTGTAGCCGTCTATCGTAGGCGCTATTTCTTCGGTCAGTTGATAGGTCGTGCCGTAAGCAAGGGTTGCGCTGTCTTTGGTTTGTCCTTCTACGCCGAGGTTGAAGGAAATGGTTACGTTCCATTCTTCCGCAGTGTAGGTACTGCCGTTCAACGTCACTTTGTAGGTCTTGTTTGCCGTCTTGGCAAGCAAGGTGTAGCCTGCGTCATTTGCCGCAATTGTGTAAGTCAACGCTTCGCCGCCGATAGTACCTGCGCCAAAACCGTTAATAACAAGGTTGCCAAGCGTTTCGTTGGTGTAGGTTCCGTCTTTGTAGTCGGGACTGTTTGGCGTGGTGATTGCAACGCCGTTGATAGTAAGGTTGGTCAACGCCACGAAACTTGCGGAGTTCAACATACTCTTCTTAAAATCAATCTGAACATGTTGTTCCGTTCCGTCGGAAGTTTTGCAGATAATTCCGACAAATTTTCTGCTTGTAATGCTGTCCTTAATTGTTTCGCTTTCGCGTTTTCCGTCTTTATAATATCTAAAATACAGTTCGTCCGAACCTGTCTTTACAAATGTCAGTTCGAACTCTACTTCCAACGGAGTGCCGCTCTTTGCAATAATCTCCAATTGAGCATGCGACGTTGCATATCCCGAACCGTTATTGGAACTCTTCCATGTTCCGCTTTCGGAATCATACACAAACGGATAGTTGCTTCCGCTACCCAGCTTGATTTCCCAACTTACGTCTTCGTTCCACTTGGCAACAAGGGTCATATTGCCACTGCAAACGTCGCTTTCGGTCAGCAACGCTTCTTCGGCGTCAACGATACCATTGCCGTTAGTGTCGATGTACCAAGCAACAAACGGACGTCCGGCGTTGTACTTGATATTAGCATTAGCCGTTGCGATGAGTTCGGCAATGTTGTCACCGTCGCCCATATACAAAGTTTTGTTGTCAATACCATGCCCGTACACAAGCGTAAGAGTTTTGAGAGGTGCCCACTTGGCGCGGATTGAAATAGAGCTGCCGCTTTCTTCAAGCAATACAAGATCTTCGCCCTCGACAAGCAACGATTCATCTTCTCCATCAACATAGTACCAACCGACAAACAACTTGGTGCCGTCTTTACTCTTGGTTTCATTGATTACATAGCCGGGCATTGCGGCAAGAATACTTTCGCCGACATTGACAAGGATCTCTCCGCTGTTACTTCCGTCGTCAAGATTGTAGAACGTCACCTTGGCAGGAGCAGCAAACAAAGCATAGTAAGTGTGGTCGCCTCCAGCTTGTTCAAGCGTAATGGTCTCTACTCGTGTGTCTTCGTCAAACGTCGGAGTTGTGTACCAACCGAGGAATTTGTAACCTTCTTTTGTGGGCGTAGGCAAAGTAAATTCTACCTTGATGTTGACTGAGTCGCTTGTCTTGCCGTCGGGTAGTGTTCCTCCGTCGAGATCGTAGTTGATGGTAGTCATTACCTTTGTTTTGGTGTAGGTGTTGCCCTTAACCGTGACAAGGTAGTACTCCATACCGCCGTTGTCCAGCAGTACGTCAAACTCGTTGTCACTGCCTTCCACCTTGTTGTAAGTGCCGACAAGTTCGTAACCCAAACCCTTGACAGTGATGCCACCAACACCGTTGATGTACGCTTTTTCGCCGAGACCATCTGTGTAAATGCCTTCGTAACCGTCGCATACAACGTAGTCGGCTTTGCCGTCGGCGGAAACGACGCGCGCAAATGCGCCCACCTTGGTGCCGCTGGCGTCATTGACAATGACAACGGTGCTATCTGTGTAGTTGGCAATGGTCAACGCATTGCCTTCGAGGTCGACAAGAGTTGCGCCGAACACTACATTGTTTTCGTCGACAAAGAACATCGTGCTGCCGAGTTGCAAACAAACGGCTTTGTTACCGTAGAGCAAAAGGCTTGCGGCTTGCGCTTGCGTACCGGATACGGCAATTTGTTCGGTGCCTGCCACTGCGAAATAGTGACTTGCGGTCCTGCCGCTACCGCCCTTGTATATGTACAAGGCACTGCCGTCGGCGGAAACACAACCCCATGTGGTTTCTTCTTTGCCTACTGTTTCTTCGGTGTCCCAACCATAGTCGTCGTAGCCCCAGCCGGCATTCGTTTTTTGTTTCCACGCAAAGGTTACGTTAAACTTGCCGGTAGAAGCATCATACCCACTGAATTGTACCTTTCCGTCTGTGTAGTAGTCAGCATCGCTTCTGTAGAATGTATCCGTAGACAATCCTGCTTCACCGACAACAAAACTGTATGTTATGTAGTATGATACGGAATCGTTGTCGGGATCTTTGAAGTACTTACCGTTGATGTTGCCGTTGGCATTGCCGAAACTGACAAGCTGATAGGTCTTGCCTTCGTAGGGAGCAATGTGACGCGCGATTGCCACGTTGATTGTTTGTTCCGAACCGAACACCGTTGCCGTGTAGGCTTTGTTGCCTGCCGCGTCGTAGGTTGCGGGCGTTTCGGTCTTTGTCCACATCGGGTTGGTAAGCGCAGCTACTTCTTGTGTAAGTTCGGCATTGCACTTGCCGCATTTCACGTTGGCAACGCCTGCCGCCGTTTCGGTAGGTTCGGTTTCCCAACTGACAAATTGATACTCGCCGTGACCCGTTGCGGGAATTACTTCGTTGTCAAGCTTGGCATCGCAATACTCGCAGTGATGAGATTTGCTGCCGTTTTGCGTGCAGGTTGCAGGAGTGTCGATTGTCCAATCTGTCTCTGCTTTGTGCGCATTGGGGTCTACAGAAACAGTTTCCGTACGCGTGTGGTTGGAATTATGTGCACAAGTATAGGTCTTGACGCCTGTGGCAGAGCAAGTTGCCGGCGTAGTGATTACGCCATCGTTCCACTCGTGTGCGTCGGGGTCTATTGCCACCGATTCTGTCTTGGTGTGGTTGCTGTCATGCTTGCAGGTGAATGTTTTTACACCTTCGGCAGAACAAGTTGCAGGCGTGGTGATTGTGCCTTCGTCCCAGTCGTGCGCATTGGGGTCAATGGCGAGTGTAATAGTCGTGACTTCGTCACAACGTGAGCACTTTACCTTGTATTCGCCCTCGGCAATACATGTTGCCGCTTTACGACTGCCAGCCACTTCGGTACCATGTTCAAAGTCATGTCCGAGCGCTTCGCCTGTAGTAAAGGTTTCACCGCCGTGTTCCTTGCTCGACTCGCCGCATGCGCAGCTCTTGTAGTAAACCGCCGCTTCCGTGCAGGTTGCTTCGCTCTTGAGATACTTGGCGTCGACAACTTGCTTGTCGAACACGTGGTTATCTGCAAGCTTGGGCAACTTGATTTCCACCGTGCCGTAGTCCGACGTGTACACCGTCTTGCCGTCCTCGGTGTGGGTTGCCGCAGTTGTGCTTGCCGTCCACACGGTCGTGTCGGACAGCGCCGCTACGGTAACCGTTTCTGCTTCGCCACATTCGGTGCAAGTGCGCGTAGCCTCGCCCGTGGCGGTCTCGGTAGGTTGCGTGGTAAGCGTCCACTCGCCGTAGGTATGCGTATGACTGTCGCATGCCGCCAACGAAAGGCACAACACCACTACCGCTACCAACGCCAGTAGTAATTTGGTCCGTTTCATAGAGAATCCTCCTCCATAATATGCTGTTACTTACTCTTGAAAAACAAAAGCTCGGGCGTCGCATACAATGCCCCGCCTGAATCGGCGCGACAACGATGGCAGAATCCTGAGCTTGTCCGAAAGTACTTATTCAGTTTGTGGCTAAAAAACGTATTTTCGGAAAGCTCGCGGAATTGCACCGCAGCTTGTTTCTCGAAAAATAAATATTGTAAATATTATATATCCGTCGATGTTACAAGTCAACCGATTGAACAGAAAAATGCAAAAAAACAAGCAAATTTGTAGCCGACAACGCCACACAACGCCCGAAGTGCAAAAGAAAACAAGGTCACTACTGACAATGACCTTGTTTTTGCCGACACTACCATCCGATGCCGAAGATATCCTTTGGTTAAAATGAAATCGGGGAGAAACCTTTAGTAAAAGGTTCTCCCCGCGATTACTTATACAAAGTGAAACAGACAACCGACCGTCACTGCTCCGTGAGTGTAACGATCCGTCATGCTGCTTGACGTGCAAGTAAGGCTTGACGGTGACAATCTGTCGTCCAGTGTAAGCGTAAAGGTAAACGTTACGTCTTCGCCGTCGACCTTGCCGACAAATGTCAGCGTTACTACGCCGTCTGCCAACGTGTACTTGCCTGCAAAGCCGTCCTTGGTGCCGAACGGGCACTCGTATATATCGCCGTTGCATGCGTAGTCGCCTTCGTCGTGCATGGGAGAAACCGACACGCACGTCACTACGCCGTCCGAGCCGAATACAAAGGTCGTGTTTGCCTCGTAAGCGGACGAACCGCAGTAAAAAGATACCGTGCCGCTTACCGTTTTGCCGACGATCAACTCTTCCATCGTCGGGATAGAGACAACTTTGTATTGTTCGCCGTCCAAAGCAAACGCCTTGCGGACATCGCCAAACACGGCAAGCAATGTGCCCTTGCGCGTAATTGTGTAGGTACCCGACTGCTCGCCCAGCGTAGCATTGCCGAAGCCGTCAAGCACAAGAGTATCAGCGCCGCCGTCAACGTCTGTGTAGCTGCCCTGCAAACCGTCGGCTTCCAACAAGCCGTTGCGCGAATCGTTCCAGTCCACTATACGGAACAGCCTGTACTTGCCGCCCATAAGCACCGTGATTGTGTTGTCGTCAGGCTCGTCACACTGTTTCGTCATAGTGTTGGCGGTAAGGAAGTACACAAAACTGCCGCCTGCCGAAATGCGCGTAAGATAAACGTCGTTGCCGTTGCCTGCCTGAGCAATTTCGTACCCGGTGACGAACATCGTGCCGTGATTAGGCACCGAAAGACACAGCGTTTTGTTGAGCCATTTGTAGCCCGTAACGACCATTGTAGTGCCGTCGGCTTGCGACGTCAAACGAATGACAACGTTGTCTGTAAAGGGCACAAACTGCCCGACGTACTGCACGCCACTGAGAGTCAGGTGCGCAACGCCGGTGTTTTCCAGCGTAAGGTTGGCTTGTTCGCCGGCAAAACTGTTGGGATAGCTACCGACAAACTCGTTGCCACTGTAAATGTCGCCAAGCACTTCGACAGAGTAGTAACTGGTGACCGTGGTATCGCCGACTTTTACCTTGACCGCATAGCGATACACGCCAGCTTTGTTACAATACACGGCATTGACGTCGATGTTAGATTTTTTGTCGGTAAGCGACCATGCGCCGTCCGCCGTAATCACGTTAATGGCATTGTAGAAGGTTTCGTCGGGTGCCTTGGTTGTACCTTTCTTGATATAGCTGACGCCGATGTCGACAACCGCTCCGTCGACGATTTCGCTGTTGACAAAGCGTTGTCCGCCGACATCGATTGCACCGTCGTCCGTATTGACAAGGGGCATTTGCTTGACAATAAGCAGATTCAACAGATCGGACAGGTAGAATTGCGCCGTCCTTGCATAAGGGAAAGTGCTTGTTGCGCCGACAAAGTCCACAAACAACTCGTTGCCGAATTGTTCGTAGGTGAGCTTGGTAACAACATAGGTGTTTGTTGCCAGCGAGATGTGACCGCCACCGTAGCCGTCCAGGAAGATTGCCATGTTGCCGAGACGGTAGTAACCGAACAGATTGTCCCTGTCGAGTACGCTAAACGTACCGTTGGCGGTGTCGAGCACAAACTTGTAGCTGTAGTACAGCTCGTCGGCAGTGCCGACGCGTTCGGCACGACTTGCCGTGTAGGTGCTGTCGGCAACGTTTGCGCCGCTTATGTCGGTAGAGTAGGTGATGTCTACCAACTTGTCGGTTTGGGAATTGAAACCGAAGGAGATTTGTCCCGTTTCGCCCAAAACTAGAGTTGCCGCCAAACCGTTGTACTTTCCTTTGTAGGTACCTTTAAGCGGATTTTTACCGCCCGTAAGGTCTACAATGGTGCCGACAATGTCGGTGTTCATCACAAACGACTTGGTCTCGCCGAGAAATTCGTAGGTGCTTTGCACGTCCTTGTTCGGCTCGAAGTCGGCTGCAAAATTGACAACGCCATGGGTAACTTCGTAGTAGTAGTTGCTTGCCGAGAAGCCGCCCGAAGCCAATTCTTTCATCAGGGTTTTGGCACCGTACCAGAAAGACGCGCCGCCATTGTTGGACGTGACATGCATTGCTTCCAGAGTGTAGGGACCTGCATACTGACACAAAACAACGTGATTCTTTCTGCTGTTGATTTGCACAATGCCGTCAATCGTGTACAAATCCGTGCGAGCGTACATCAAAGGACGATTGAGCGTGTCCGTGCCGAACTGCATGCGCATTTCGTTGGTCGGTTGCAAAAATACGATACCGTTGTCAAAAAACATGGTAAAGTTGTTGCTTGCTACACGCACCGTCAACACTCCGTTGTCGTCGCTGCCGAGTAACTGACCGAGATTGCTGCCCAACTTCAATGTACCGTCGGAGTAGACGGTAAGATTCGGATAAGGACGTGCCGCCGAACCTTCGGAAATATAGCCGTCGGAGTCTTCGTCCGAATCGGTTGCCACGGTAAGAGTGCCTGCTTCGTACTCGCCGACAATGCCGCTGTCGATGACGGTGACATACGCCGACTTACTGACTCCGCCGTAGCTGACTGTAACGACATATCTGCCGGCTGTAAATACGTCTACTTTGCCGCTGACATACTGCGGCAACACGGTTACCGACTGACCGTCGGCGTAAATTTCAAACAGGTCGACCGTGCGGATGGTCTCGCCTGTGAAAATGGTAGCGTCATTGGCGACAATCTGCAAGTCGGCTTTGATTTCCACATCGTAACTTACAGTGACGGGGGCGGATTCGGGTCCGTTGACGTAAACGTCCACCGTGACGGTTTGCCAACTTGCCTTGGGATCGAATGTCGTGCGCGCAACGGCGTACAGGGTCATGCTGTCGATCCAATCTTTGTTGAACGTCAGGTTTTTTGCCACTGTTTGTCCGTTGAGATACACCTTTATGTTGCTAAGCACATTGTAACCGTCGCCGTTGTCCAGCGACACAACGTCTTTTACAAGGTCAATCGTGTAGGTATTTGACACCGTGCGGTAGGTAATTGTTTTAGTAACGGTTTCATATTTGGGGACGCGACCGGTTGTCGTTACATTGTAGTTGATGGTAATCGTAACGGGCATTTCCGTCGAAAAACCGACGTTGCCCAATTGCGACATGGTCTGACCTTCGTAGCCGAATGTCAGGTAGCGCGTTACGTCGGTCAGCATGACGCCGTTGACAACCACTCGAATATCCTTGTTGAAGTCGTAGGTTGCCACCATCGTGCCGCTCTTGACTTCTATCTCCTCGGCGCGGGTTACTATCACCACGCCGTCCTTGACCACAATGGTAACCGTCGCAGACACGCCTTCGTAGGTGCATGTTACAGGGTAGCTGCCTGCTTTGGTGTAGGACACCGTACCCGTCAGCATGTCCGCAGTGACCGTCACTTCGTTGCCGTTGTCCGTAACGACAAACAACCCGGCGACGTCTACGGGTGCGGAGTTGGTGTACACTTCGACGCTTTCCTTACGCGCGACAACCGTTACAGGCTGTTCATTCGTGACAGTAACCGTTGTTGTAGCCACGTTTTTGTCACCGTAAACAAGTTTTACCGTGTAGTCACCTGCTGTTGTTGCTTGTTTAAGCTCGGCTGCGTCCACCATTTCGGCGGTAACCGCAACTTCCTTTTCGTCGACATACAAGCTGAACAGCCTCGTAACGTCAAACTCCGCGACCTGATTGATGTGCAGTTTCAGCGACGGATAGCAGGCAACGCCTTCCATCACTTCGCCTTCCACCACGTTGACGTCAACATTGACTGTCATGCCGTCCACAGACAACGACAGCGTGTACTTGCCTGCCGCAGCGACGACGGTTCCGTCCAGCATATCTTGCGTAACCGCAACGTCTTCGCCGTCGATTTTAAGCCCGAACAGCTTTGTGAAGTCGTAACTATCCACCCTTGCAACGTTGATACTGAGCGACGTTGTGCGTACCGACGGCAAATACACGTTAGGCGTGACGGTAAACTTGATTTCTTTGCTGTAGTTGCCCACGTTGCAAACAAGCTTGCCCTCACCGCCCCAACGCTTGACGCCTGACAGGTCGATGTCTGCATCCGTAACGTCATAGGGTTCACCGTTTTTGGTGACGGTAAACAGCGCGGCGTAGTCGTAATTAAACAAATCCTTGCTTGCAATTGTCACCGACGAACGGCTTGTTTCAATTGTGTAGATGTCCTGCACACGTACCTTCAACGTGCGTATAACGCCGTGAAAGTTGACCGTGTAGGTGTAGTCGCCTTCGGTTGCGGCAACGTCGGAAGTTACCATGTCGTCGGTTATCTCCGCCGTCTGACCGTTGTGCGTGGCGCGGAACAACGACTTGTAGTCGTAGCTTACCGCCTCGGCAGGGGATACAATCACACGCTCGGTAGACAGCGACAAGCCGTACTCGGTGTGTTCGATTACGATTTCCGCAGTTGCGGAAGTTTCCTTGTAGGTACATTTGACCATGCCGCCCGTTGCAGTCAATCCCGACATGTCCAGCATATCGGCAGTTACGGCGACATGGTTGTCGCCCTCTGTTACGACAAACAACTTGCCGTAGTCGAAACCGCTTGTTTCTTCGTCGACAATGTAAAACTTTCCTTGCCAATAATGCAATTCGAAGTCGTTTACTTCGACGATGACCTTGCCTTGGTCGACACGGTTGTCGCAAGCGGCAAGAACAAGCAGGGCAGAGAGCAAAATAAGCAATATGGTAAATACTTTTTTGTTCATTTTATCCCTCGGATAGGTAATGTCGATATTGACGTTATGAAACGCAGGACATTGTTTGCAGTCCCGACGAAAGACAAAACGTCAGGTATCGACATTTACGACAATACCACGTTTCGCCGACAAACGTTGCGTCCGACATATAAGCATGTCGAATCCGAAGCCTGTCGTCGGAAACATGGTATTGCGTGAAAACTTTACACGATACAATTTGTTTGTCCGCAACGACAAAACGCCGTCGCGGACAAAATCCGATTAATCGTTTGTGCGACTCCACTCGCCCGTGGTGTATACGTAGACGTACACATAGCCGGAGTGAATGTTGTTGAAAACAATCGTAAGACCGTCGCTGACAAACACGGCGTATCTGCCGCTCATGTCGTCGTCGCTGACTGCTTCGGGAGTACTCATGGAAGAAGAGTACTTCCAACCGCCGCTGTTTTCGGCCATTCCGTTTTCCTTGTTCCAAGTGCCGAACGCCTTTTTAAGGTTGCCGACAATCTTTTGCCACTCGTCGTTGAGCAACACTTTGTTTTCGTCAAGGCCGCCGATTTGCATGGTAATGCTGATGAAGTCAATGTAGCCGTCCTCGACCGCCGCGCTTTCGGTGTAGTTGTACCAAGGGCCGCTCATGTTGTCGTCAAATAAACCGAGGAAGAAACTCGGGGCGGGCATGTATTTAGCTTTTTCTTCGCCGAATACACGTTCGATTACTTGTTGCATGTTGGAGCCTGACAAAATCGGATCCTTGGATTGATCGTATTTGTCCGTTTCTTTGTCATAAACGCCGGGATACTCTTTGAGGACGCTTGTGTGCAGGTAGTAGAAGGGGAACAAGCTGCTGTTTGCACCGCCGTGTTTGATTTCTGCCCAAGTTTCGGGTAGCACGCGACGTTGGTAGTTGGCAAACACCTTGGCGGAATTTACCTTTTTGTCGGTTGTGCCGATATCTTGGTAAACGGTTTCGATTGTACCGGCATATGCGCCGCCCGCAAACGAGTAGGGATAGCTTGTGCTGTAAATCCTTGCCTTGTTGTCGGCGTCCACCACGACTCTGATATTGACAGTGTTTTGAGCGTCGGTGGCTGCGCTGTTACGGCTGCCGTCCAACGAAAGCTGTTGCACTACGTCAAAGGTAAGAGCATTGTCCCTCAGGCGGAACGTGTAGGTGTCCAAGCCTATGTCCTTGGGTACTTCGTAGCCGGCAAACTCGAAGATTTCGGCAGCGAAGTCAAATGTGGGCAACACCGTAGCGATGTCTTTCTTGACGACGCGCGTACCCTTGAAGCCGTCGATAGATGCGTCGTAAGCGAATTCCTCGTAGGTACCGTCGCTAAATCCGCGGTATCCGCTGTACTCGAAACGATACAGCTTGTCGTCCATAGCGTAACTGTACTTGCTGACCTTTTCGATGATGATATACGGGTCGGAGGTATTGGCAACTACGTATCCGACGGTACCCGTAGCAGTGCCGCCGTTGATACCTACGCTGTCTTTGTGATCGTAGAATGTCGAGGTGTGCGTTGCGCTGCCCGAAGTCGAACCGCCGCCGACAGAACCGCCTGCGTTGCTGCCGCTAAGCGTGTAATCGTCATCGTTGGAGGTAGGAGTGCGCGTTGCCTTGTCCGATGCGACGAAGGTGTAGTTTTTGGCGTTGTTGATGTCGGCAAGAGCTTCTTGCAAGTACTTGTAAGCCACCTTTTGTACAGGCTTGTTGGTTTCCAGAGTGTACAAAGCGGGATCGGGAACCTTGCTTGTGCCGATGTCGGAGAAGGTCAGGCAAATTTCTGTCCAGGACGTGCTGATAGGACTGCCGTCTTGTACGGGAGTGTTGTCCTCGGTACCCCAGTACTTGTACACCTCGGTGATGGCGTAGACGCCGACTATGCCGTTGGCGTCGCACACAAGGTACAACGATTCCAAACGGTCATCGGTGGTTGCAAGCGGAGTGAGCGATTGGCAAATGAAAGTAAACAATTCCAACGCTTGCATGTTTGTCGTCGGTATCGAGTATTGGAAAGCCACCAAAGTGCCGTCGTTGGCGTCGGAAGAAACAAATCCCAACTCGTTGAGCTTTGTCGTGTCGTAGTTGGCGTTGTACTTGAACGTGTCTACGCTCATGTACTCACTTGTCAAATGATTCCACAAGTGTTGGTTTTCCCACAAAGCGGGTATACTTTGGTAGTCGGTTACAACTTTGCTTTTAAGTTGGTTGTTGATGTCGATGTACTCGCGCTCCATCACGGGACCCTCGACATAGTGAGAAAATTTCCCGTCCGACGTGTACATACCTACTTTTGCCGTCTTGGTTGTCGACTTGATGTAAGTGTCGCGAGTGACGATTTTGGCGGGGGAATTACTTGCGATGTTCCACTGACCGTACCATCTGTCGGGTTCCATGATGACTTGTATGTCGTAGTTGTTTGACGAGATACGCTTGTTTGCCGTTTCCTGCGTTTTGTCGACAAGACTGCCGGTAGCCGTAATGGACGGAACGGAGATAGATTGGAGCCATTCCTTTGTAAGGCTGATGCCTGTGGTGCCTGCGGCAACGGGTTCGCCCGTGGAACGAGTTTGTTTGAGCGTAAGGGACAGAGTCTTTTTGATGTTTTCGTTGTCCTTGACCTTGACCGTGATCACGGCGTCCTGATCGAACAAAATCTTTTGTTGGTTCTTTACCTTGATTTCAAATTTGCCGTCGCCTTTTTCGACGATTTCTACAAGGCTGCTGCCGCAAGATACGACAAGATCCTCTCCGCCTTCGGCCTTTGCCGTAAGCGTTGCCGTTTCGTCGTTGTGGATTTCCGTTTTGTCAAGCGACAATGTCATGTTGACAAGTCCCTTGACGGTAAACATTCTCGTGCCGTACATGACGGGCGAAGTCTTGTCGGTAAACTTGACGATTACGGACTTGTCCGTGTCGGGCATTTCGGCAAGAGAAAGTTTCTTGGTCGTCTTGCTGTACGTCAGGTAGTCGCACTTGTCGGAAAAACTTTCTCCGTCGTCAAGCGAAAAACTGATGTCGTAGTTGCCTTCGGGATTGAATGTGATTGTGGCAGGTTTGCCCGTTGCAATGGTATAGTTGTCGGCCATAATCTTGACCATACCGGTTGCCTTGCTGGGAGCAATTGTCACTTCGATCGTCTTGAACACCGAGGGATTGTCCTTGGAAGATATCTTCAATTCGATTACTTTTTGTTCCTTCGGGTCGCCTATTACGGTAACTCTGGTGCCTTCCACCTTGACTAGAGCCTCGTACTTCTTGTCCACCGACAAGACAGGTTCGCTACCGTCGGACAGTACCATCGAAACGTTAAAACTTTCTCCGACGGAGAACGGTCCTTCGGGTACCGCCGCAAGAATTTGCACGTTGTCGTTATTTTGACATGCTACAAGCGCAACGCTGACAAATACCAAAATTGCCAACAGCGCAATCGCAATGTTGCGTGACTTGTGATTGTATTTCATACATGCCTCCTTATTTACCGCGAGTTCGGCGCATAGTGCGATGAGTACGCGCCGCCTCGTTGTAATTGTGTGATGTCGGGTTGTGCGCCCCGACGCGCGCTACAGCTACGGCTTACGGTGTTTGTGCCGAATTTGCCGCCACGTTGTCGTTTTTTGTTTACAAAGCACCCAATTGTCCATTGTCTGTGATGCTCTTGTTCCATGCATAGATGGTCAAATCCAAGCCTTCGTCGCTGACAAACACTATCACGTTGCCGTTGACGTATTCTCCGTAGGAGTTTTGCGTAAATCCGTTGTCGGTAAGCAATTTTTTGATCTTTACCATCGAGCTGTCGATTGTGTAGTTGATGTCCAACGGAACGTCGTAGTAAATGCAGACGCAGGGCATCGTGTATTTTTCGCCGCCGCGCGCACGAAGCGTTTCGTAGGCGAAACCGAATGTGTCGGCAAGGCAATCCGTTGCTCCGAAGAAGGGTATCGGGTTGTCGATGCCCGCAAACAAACGCTTTGCAAAGTAATTTGCCGCGCGCACAGGTACGTCGTGTCCGTTTTCGTCGTCGTCGCTTTTCTTTATCAAAACGTTGACGGTCGACCAATCGGTAGGCACGCTGCGAACTTCCAATGCGCCTATACGTGCCGCCTGCGCCTCGGGCACCGTCGTTGCGGAGGTCAACTCCTCGCCTTGCGACACGAAGTTGCCGTAGTTGATTTCCACCGTGCCGTACATATTACCCAGGTAGTAGAAAAACTCCGCGCGGGTAATGTAGTACTTGCCGTTGATCTTTTCCACGTCGACGCTTGTCGGATCGTACATTCCGCTGAAAATACCGTCGCTGGCAAACATGCCGTACAACGCAACGTCATTGCCTATGCCGTAGTACATTGTCGTGGCTACGTTGCACATGTCGGCTACGACAAAGTAGCGATTGTAGGAAACGTCGTGCTTGTCGGCGTCGTACTTCGTTTGTTCGACGACTTTGTCAAACAACTGTTCGGAGAAATCAAACGTCGGCTTGGCATTGTCGAAACTGCCGTCGTATGCGCGATCGGGACGCAAGGTGCGAGTCTTTTCGTCCAAGCTGTCAAACTTGTCGGGGTCGACATAGTAGATACTGTCGGCGGCGTAGTGGTAGGAGTTGTAACTGTCGTCCGTAATCTTGCGGAATCCGTACACGTTTTCTTCGTCGAACTTGTACGTTTTGTTACCTTCGGAGTCTTTGCCCGGAGTGTAGTCGCGGAAGAAACAATCGGTAGGATTGACTATTTCGTAAAAGCCCGTCTGGCGGTTGCCTCCGGATCCGCTTAGGTAAATCGTTTGCATAAAGTCAAGCGTGTACGCTTTGAGCGACTTCATGTTGGCAATGGCTTCCCGCAAATTTGTCTGCAATTCCGCCGAAAGGGGCGACTCGTACTTTTGTATGGCCTTGACTTCGACCGAGCTGTCGGTGTTGGCTGCGGCAATCAACCTTTGTTCCGCCCAATAAATATTGGACAAGCTGTGGTCCACACCGCTCTCGACACACACGCCCAACACGCCGTCTTCGTCCACAAGCAACGAAAACGAATTTTCGTCGTCCACGACAAAGTTGTACGGGTCGGCTGCCGCCACGATCTTTTTGGTCAATTCGTAGTAGTCGGAAGCGACATACGTCCAACGCCAAGTATCGTTGTCAAATCGGAAGTCGGACAGCGACAATCCTTGCAAGCTGTTGTACAAACCGGCTTGTTCCCAAGTGATTTCACGGTCATTTTCCGTCATGCGAATTTGTTGCACGTTGTTGGCAAAGTCCACCGAATCCTGACAAGCGTAGCCTTCGCTGTCCTTGGAGAAGAATATCTCTTTTGTAATGCCTGCCGAACTGTTGGTGTACTCGGCGTACCAATGTTCGCCGTCCATGGCAGTGTGCAGCGGTAAGGTGTTTGTGCCTTTGTGTTCGTTAGAGCCGTACGAGTAGTAGTCTATCGTCAAAAAGCCCTCGAACGCCACTTTTGCATTGTTGGCAAAGTCGTCCAACATTTGTTGAGTAAGTACGGTTTTTGCCAATACGGTAAGTGTTTTTTCGGCATATTTGGTGGTATCTTCCACACTTGTCGCACGGATAAGAACCACCTTGTCACCCTTGACGTCGGCATTTGCAGTAACGTTGCCTTCGTCGTCGACGGTGACGTATTCGCCGCCTTCGACAACCTTCCAGGTAACACCCTGTCCGGAGCCGTTGACCCGTGCGCTAAGTTGTACGGAGTAGCCGGCACGTACTTCGGTAGTACCGCTGATGGCTACGCTCAACTTGGTGTCGTCGGGAGTAATGCTTTTGCCCGTAAAGGTAACAATGTCTGAAGGAGAACTTTCCTTGTAACCTTCGGCAACGGCAATTACGGCAATGGTTGTCGTCTTGTCCGTTGAAGGCAATTGGTAACTTGTTTCGGTAAGCGTGGATTGTTGACGTTGTCCGTCGACAATCAGCACATAGCCTGTGGCGTGTTCCACTGCCGACCATACGACAAGTCCGTTTTCGTCAACCGCTACGTTTTGCGGAGTTGCAAGAGTTTGCGGAGTGTTGTCCTGGCACGCGGCGAATATTACACCGGGCAACAGCAGAACAACCGCAAGAAGCAAAGAAATAAATTTTTTCATGTTTCGGCGCCCTCCTTAATATTCGAAGGTGTAGACGTAAGTTACGTCCTTGCCGTCGGCTGTCTGAAAATTGCAGGCGATTGTCTGAGCCTTGTCTTTGTCGAATACACATGTAAGCGTTGCGCTTCCGACGGGTGCGCCTTGCGACAGTTTAAGCACTTCCGCAAGTTTGTCGGCATTGACAAGGCAGGTAAACTTGCCGTCTTTGTAGGAGTAGCCTACGATGTTTTCTTCCGTAACGGCTACCGGAACGACGATTGTCGCCACCTTGCGCGAGGAAGTAGTTTCCTCAAACGCAAAGTTGCGGCTGAACTCACCTTCGGTAACGGTAGCGTCAAAACCATCGTCGGCTTTGGCGTATTCCGCTTTGTAACTATACACGGTTGTCGTTTTGTCGGCAGAGACATCGTTTATCGTCAACTCCGCCGTGTAGCGTCTGACGTCCTTGATCGATTGTTCAATCGCCTTCATACGACCTTCGACGGAGTTGTCCGTGGCGCAAGCGCACAAACATGCCGCCGCAAGTGCCACGCACAACATAGTAAGCAAAATCTTTTGTATCTTCATATTACATAACCCCCTTTTTCTTTGTGAGGGCAACTACTGCCGCCGCAAGGGCTATCGGCAATATGCCTGCCGTCGCGGCTGCGTTTGTACGGGTTTCTTCACCCAAAGACGGTTTGAGCGTTTCGGCATAGTCGGCAACGGTAGCGATGTACTTGTTGTACTCGGCAACCAGGGAGTCGTACTTGTCTGTAGTCAACGCAGCCACCTGTTCGGAGGTAAGCCGTTTGATACTCTTGTTTACTTCGGCAAGTTGTTCCACGGAGTTTATGTCAAACTCTACCGGCAGTGCGTCGATTTGCTTCTGCACGTCCTTGACGACCTGCTCCGCCTTGGCAAAACGAAGTGCCGTTACACGCTGCTTTGCTTCAAACAAAATCTCTTCGTAGCGCGCCCATTCGGCGTCGGTAACGCCAAACTGCACGGGTTGTTGCGTAATCGACTTGTAGTTGACAAGCGCGCTGTCGATAAGATCGCCGTCACCGAGAGTAATTACGTCGATTGCCGATATTTCCGCCACTTCGTCGATAAAGTCGCGCAACGCCTTTTGCGTTGTTTCCTCGCCGCGTGCGCCGATTTCGCCGAAGTAGGCAAGGTACACAAGCGAATCGTACCCGAAGATATCCTCGTTAGAGGGTACAATCATCTGCAAAGGCTTGTTTTTGCCGACAAGGTCGACAAAGTTGTAGTAGTACAGATAGAACCCGAACATGTTGTACATCTTTTGCAACACATCGTAGCCGGGGTCGGTTTCTTCAAGCTTGGTTTTGTAGTTGTAGCCGTCGTCGAGAGAAGGCGCTTCGATGCTGCGGAATACCACCGTTTCCAGCGAGGTGTATCCGTAGAAAGCGTACTCGCCGATGTTGCGCATGGTACTAGGAAGATCGATTGTCTTGATGTGGGTATTTTGGTTGCCGGCATATGCGTCTACGCGACGAGTGCCTTCGGCAACCACCAACTTCTCCGCGTCCAACGCCGCAGGAACGCTTGTCAACTGCCACGAGCCGTTGGTAAGCTTGGTGTACAGCACACCTTTGTCCAACTTGGCGTAGTCGTTGATTTGTCCGTCGGAAACAAGTTTGTCACCTTGGTAGAAACTGATTGCCGCAAGACGGTTGCAACCGAGCAATACGAAGGATTCCATCTTGGCAAGTTTGTTGCCGATGACGAACCCGGACAGGTTTGCGTTTTCGCGGAATGCCTCTTCGCCGATTGTGACAACGCTGTTACCGACAAAATACCTGAGGTTGGTAAACGCAAACGACGACGCGCCGATTGTTTGCAGATTGTCGGCGATGATACCGCCGTTCATACTGAGGTCAGCTTGATAGAATGCGCCTTCGCCCGTCTTGACCAGGTTCGCCAGATCCACGGTTTTGAGCGACGTGCACGCACGGAAACCTTCCGCGCCGATTTCCTTGACATTGCCAAGGTTGATTGTAGCTAGTTTTGTGCAACCTTTAAACGCGTTGTCGCCGATTTTGGTAAGGCTGTCGGGCAATTCCACCGTTGCAAGATTTTTGCACAATCCGAATGTGTTGTCTTCGATTTTGCTTACGCCTTCGGGAATCGTAACGGATACAAGTTCGGTACAGGAGATAAACGCCGCCTGACCGATAGACTGTACCGTAGAGGGCAAATCCATCGTACTTACCGCCACGCCACCCACATTGTTGCCGCCGAATGCGCCGTCGCCGATAATACGTACCTTAGTCATAATGATACGACTTAGCGACGTGCAGTCGGAAAAAGCATATCTGCCGATTGTTTCCGCCTCGGACAAGTCAACCCCTTTCAATTTGTTGCAACCGAGGAATGCCAATTCGGCGATACTCTTCAATCCGCCGAGATTGATGTCTTCGAGCGACGTGTCGTAGGCAAACGCCGCAGTACCGAACGTTACGCTGCCGTCTTCGGGCAACACAACCTTGGTAAGACCCAACATGCGTTGGAACGCGCCCAACCCGTAGGAAGAATTGTCGCCGAGCGTCAGGCCGGTTACGCCGTTTACACGGAAGAACACGCCTTCGCCGTACTCTGCGTTGTCGGCAGTAACAAGACTGCCCTTGATTGCCGTATTGGAAAATGCGTAGTCGCCGACTTTGACAACTTTGTCCAGATTTACTACGTCCGTCAACCGAGATTCTCCCTCGGCAATTGCTTCGTCGTCGTAAGTGTCGCTTTCCAACTGGTAAGTAAACGCATAGTTGCCTACCGTCGTGCCGGTTTGGTCGGCAAACGTCACCTTGGTAAGGGCGGGACAATTGTAAAATGCGTAATCGCCTATTGCAACTGCGCCCTCAAACGTTACCGATGTTATCGCCGTGCCTGCGTAAGCCGACGGAGCAATCTTTTTGACGCTTGACGGTACCACTACGTCGCCGCTTGCATTGTTGAGCGCAAACACAAACGTTTCGCCGTCCTTGGTGACAAGATTACCATTGCTGTCGGTTTTGTACAGATTGCTGGCTGTTGCGTCGATTTCCGCCAGGTTAGTCTTGCGGAACAAAGGTCCGTACACCTGGTCGAACTCGGCGTTGCCCTTCAGTACAAGTCTGGTAAGACCGCTACGGAAGAAGCACAGGCTACCAAAGCTTACTTTACCTTCGGGCATTGTAAACGTAGTGAGAGACGGCGTTTTGTAGAATGCTTGCGTGCCGATGGCTTCGCATGTACCTTCAAACGTCACTTCGGCAAGCTTTGCGCACTCGCTGAAAGCATTGTTGCCTACGCCGAGGCTGTCCGCGTGCAACGTTACAGACACAAGATCGTCACAGCCGCTGAAACAACCGTAAGGTATGATGTCGCGGTTGTAGATGTCTACTTCGACAAGTCCCGAATTGTGGAACATACCTGCAGACAACTTGGTGTTGCCGTGAGTATCGAACTGTACCGATGCAAGGGACAAACATTCCTTAAAGGCTTCCGCACCGGTGTTGCGCAACGACACAAGGTTGATTTCGCTCAGCGTCGTGCACTTGGCAAACGCTCTTACGCCGATTGCGTACACATGTGACAAGTCAACGTTGTCGAGCGTAATGCAGTTGTAGAAAGCTTCTCTTCCGATTGTTTCTACATCGGTGCCGGCAAATGTTTGCGGCGTTTCGCCACTTGTAAAGACAAACTTGGCAGGGATGCGCGGAGTTTCGTCCGTTGCCGGTACTTCGGGCGTCATCTCGTATTTGTCTTTCATTTCGATCTTCTTGTCGTCGGTGCTTTCAGTCAGCTTGAGGTTGTCCAGCAATACGACTCTTTCTAGTTGTTTACAACCGTAAAACGCGTATTCACGCACGTACTTGACCTTTTTGGGAATTGCCACTTCGCGCAAATCCGAGCAGTTGGCAAATGCATATTTTTGTATTTCCGTTACGCCTTCGGGCACGACTACCGACGTTACCGACGTATTGGCGGCAGGAATCTTGTTGGCGTCGTAATCGTCGTCGGGCAACTCGATTGTGTTGTCCGTCGTGTACAAACAGAACGCGTATGCGCCTATGTACAGAATACCTTCGTCGTCGGGTATGACTACGTGTCCGCCAAGTCCCTTGTAAGCGACCAACGTGCGGTTTTCGATGACAAATTCGCTCTTGACGTTGATTGTTACGGTGGTTTCGACGGGGGTCCCGGCAATGTGCAACGTTATTTGCGCCGAGCCTTCTTTAAGCGCGGTTATGCGCCCTGCCTTGCCGTCCTCGGTTTTGGCAACCGTTGCTACGGATTTTTTGTCGGTCAGCCATTCCAACTTGTCGGCGTATTCGTCCTCGGTGTACCACGGGTCACAGCGATAGCTGAGGTCGATTGTCTCGCCGGGGTACATGGATATGACGCCGTTCAGCGATTGCATGTACTTGCGATCGCCGGTCGCGCCGATTTCGCTTGTTTGCGCCGCACGCGAGTAGGCAAATACCGTGTCAAAGTAGGTAAATCGTAACGATTTCAACGAATCGTCGGACAAATCGTCGCCGCTGCCGTTGTTTTTGTTACTGTCGTTCCGTGCCTTGACGTTGACAATCAGTACCGCCGAAGCGCCGTAAACTCGCTCGGTGACGGTTACCGTCGCCTTACCTGCAGAAACGCCCTTGACAACGCCGTCTTCGACGCGAAGTACGTTTTCGTTGGAGGACTTCCATGTGAGTTTTTGGAGATAGGTGCGGTCAAGCTCCGTCTCGCCCTCGTTGGTACGCATGTCCGTCGTGCACAGGTAACGTGTTACGTCAAGGATTTCGTCCTCGTACATGGACAGGAACAACTTGTCCGTGCCGTCCGACATACCGTTGCTTGTAAACTTGAACTCGCCGTCGGTACCGGGCAACTGCACAAGGAAAATGTTGGTGTTGAGCGCGTAGTCGTCAACGATAAATGCAAGCGCGTTATTGACGATCTTGTCGGAGAACAGGTCGTCCAAGTAGTCGGTGATTTCCACACGCACCACTGTGTCGCTGTTGCGCTCGCCGTAGATAGGGATCGGGTTGTCGGTAAGGTAGGTGTAACTGCTTGCCGAAGTGAAGATGACCGGAGCAACGCTCATTGCGTAGTGGTTGTCGTAGATGGTCAGGTTGACGTAGTAGCGATCCTTGTTGAGCGACTTGTCGTACACTTTTTCAAAGCTTGCGTCCTTGATGACGGGAGCCTGATCGTCCATGTAGAAGTCGAATTGGAAGCTGTTGCGCACGTTGGTGGTCAATCCGTCGGACTCGTAGTCCAGCAAGCCTTGCATCTTAAAAGTATACTGACGGTTGTTGAGCAATCCTGCGCGTAGCGATTTGACCTTGATAAACTCGTAATACGGCACAGGTGAGCCGCCGTTACTGAACGCTTTATTGGCGTTGTAGTAGGTTTCGTTCCAGATCGTGTCGCCCGTAGTCTTGTCCGTAATAGAGAAGCGCATTTCCTTGGCGTTACGCAACAAACCTGCGTACACCGCCGAAATACCGTCTATTGCGCCCAGAATGTTGGACACCGCGATGTGCTCTTCGGTTGCAGGAATGGCGTCGTAGGTGCTTTCGTCAATGTCGTACAAGTACGTGCCAAGGGGAATCATGTAGTTGTAGTAGTAACTGCCGTAAGGGGTTGTAGCCCAGTAGTCGGCTTTGATTTTGTCATCGTCGTCCAAGCCCTTGTTGTGTGCCGTGGACTCTACTTCGTAGTAAGTTTTGTCAAACATGGGCGGTTCCGACCAGTCGCCGTAGTAGGCAAGGAAAGGAACGTTAAGTGGGACAACTTCGTCGCCTGCCGTCAACTTGACAAAGCCTTCGACATACATACCGTACTTAAACAGACCGTCGATGTAGTTTTTGTCGCCGTCGGTCAAGGTGTACACCGCCTTGACGGTGACAGTGCGGCCTGCGTCGACCGTGATCTGGTTACCGCTGACCGAGCCGTTGCCGGAAACAAAGGAAATCTTCGCCGTACCATCCAGTACTTTACCCGTTTCGGCTACGTGCTTGGTGTCGTACTCGCTGACGCTTTCGCTCATGCCGACGATGTCGAAGTTGTAGGTAAGCGCGGTTGTACCGACGTTGACTACGTTAAACTCCATTTCGTATATGCCTGTACGCGTCGGGTCGTCGCCGAGTTCGAGCTTGGTTTTCGTCTTGATTTGCCTGGTTGTTACGCCGTCCTTGGTCACTTCTTCGTCTACCGTGATGTAGGCGTTTGTGTTGACGACGTTGCGCGCGCTTGCAAGACCTGCGCCCTGTTTACGCGGAGAGTAAGGCACGCCTTCTTCGTTAAGCGCGATGGTTGCCGTACTCATCAGCATCTGATTGACAACGTTGTTGACGGCAACGGGGTCGGGAGTGCCGTTTGTGACAGTGATACCGAACTTGGTTGCGTTTTCCTTGACGTAGTCACGGATAAGCACAATCACGCCGCACAGGTTGGGGGTTGCCATTGACGTACCGCTCAGACGGTCATAGCCGTTGTTGGGAATAGAGGAGTAAATCTCGCCGCCGTGAGCGGTGATTTCCGGCTTCAATCTGAGGTCGGGAGTGGGTCCCCAACTGGAGAAGTCCGACATAAAGGGACCTGCAAGATTTTTGCCGCTGACGGTCATTGTGCCGCTTTGCTTTTCAGCGAGTTTCATACCGTCGTCCTTGCTGACGGAAATCGTAGGTATGTGCGCCGATTTGCCCATGGACATAAGTATGTCGCCGTCGATGTTGTTGTAGATGATGCAAGCAATTGCGCCATACTGTTTGGCGAGTTTCGCCTTTTCTTCAAAAGAGTTTACGCCACGCTTAACAAGAGCAATCTTGCCCTGCAACTTTGCTTTGCCTAACTTGGAGAAGTCGCTTTTGCTACCCGTACCGCTGACTGTGACGTACTCGAAGGTCTTTGTTTCGTCCTGATTGAGATTGCCTGCCGCGATAAGTTCCTTGACAAAGTCGTTGGCTTCGCCGCTGATACTGTTGGATTGGTTGTAGAAGAAGATTTGCTTGTCGCTTGCGGCGTTGGCTACGATGTAGTTGCTCTTGACGCCGCTGATACTTGCAACGGACAAAGCCGCGTCGTAGGTAGAGGGCGAACCGACGGTACCGCTGTCGGGGTTGGTGACGAAGTTGGTGTTACCCTGGTCGCCGCCGAAACCCGAACTGTAGCTGTTGCTTGCCGCCGTGACAAGGGCAATGCCGCTAGCCTTGATTTTGTCGTAGACGTAGTTGACTTCCACCTTGTCGACTTCACGAGAGAAACCGCAACTGCTACCCAAAGACATATTGATTGCGTCAACGCCGAGTTTTACCGCGTCTTCGAGAGCAAGCAGAATATCTTCCGTTCTGCCGCCTGCGTCAAGGTCGGGGAATACCTTCATCAACACAAGTTGCGTATCGACGGCAATACCGGTAAAGTCGATACCTTCGTCGCCGGTGTTTGCCACGGCTTGACCGCCGATGATACCTGCAACGTGCGTGCCGTGCTCGCTGTCATAGGGGAACACGTCGACATCCTTGTCCGCGTAGTCGTACACGAACGGAATTTTGTCGGTGTAGTAC
>CAKQXG010000003.1 GCA_934281515.1 uncultured Clostridia bacterium
ATCATTGCAGGAATCATTCTGCCTTTGCCGTCCTTGCCTGCGTAGATGAAGTCGTCCTGCGCATCGCGTTGGCTGTAGGTACCGAAAGCCGTTTTTTCGTTGTGATACTTACTTGTCTTAATCAACTTTTCGATAAAGCTCAATCCGTAGTAAATACCTGCCTGACGGAACACGTCGTAACCGTTGTTGTCGCTTATGGTCGTTGCTGCGTCGTCGAGCACGACTTTTCCGTTGCCGTCGATGCTGATTTTGCCGTTGGCATCAAATGCGACAAGTTTCTCGCTGCCACTGAAATTGATACGGCGAGAAATATTTTCCGAGCCTTCGTAGTCGGCGACAAGCGTTTCGAGCAATCCTTCCAGGTGCTGCGCGGCATAGGTGCCGGGCCAGCTGACGGGAGTGTATTCCTGGTAAGCGGCGATTTTGTCGCATAGCTTAAAGAATTGGTCGTAGGTTTGCGGCAAACCGTCGTCGTAGTCGCCGACAATGCCGTTGGGACCGGGTCCCTTAACCTTGTCTTTGACGCGCTTTTCGCAAATCATCTCTCCCGCGGCATTGAAGTACCAATCGTTTTCGTCAAACAACTCGGCGTTGTAGATAAGACCGTAACTGCCGGAATAACCCGGTACGGCGTAGTATTTGTTGTTGATTTTTAAGCCGTCTTTTTGTTGAGCGGTCATCTTGCTTTCGATGGAAACGCCTTTTTCGTAAGGATTTTCGTCGGTGATGTAATTTGTGATGTCGGTAAACAGCTTTTCGGTGTAGTAGCTGTAATACGGCACGCCTTCGAGGAAAAACACTTCGTTGATTTTGTCGCCGCGGATTTCCGAAACAGACAAGTTGCTTTGACGGTACTGCGGTATGATTTGTATACCTTTCTTGCCCTTTTCGAATTCGCGATCCTTGTTAAGTTCCTCGTACTCCTTCTTGGACTGCTTAAACCACTCAGTGCCGAAACCCCACTGCGCCACGTACACATACAGTTGCGTTTTTGTGTCATCTATTTCTTCTCCGTTGTCGGGATCAACGATAGGTTGGCATGCCACAAGCGCGGCAAATACCAACAGCAAAACCATTGCTAACGAAAAGAATCTGATTTTGTTCATACTTGTTCACTCCTTAATTCCGTTTGTTGCAAAGACGACTTCGTTGTCGCCTTGTTGTAAAGGGATTTCTCCCTCGGGTAGCCTTATTTTGCCGACAAACCCGACATTGCGTACCGTCAGAGTGTTATTTGTGTCGGTGCGTTGCCAGGCGACGGTTATGCGCTTGTCGCCGTTTGCGTAGGATGTTTCCGCATGGGTAACGAGTTGCGTTTGCGGCAGGGTAACCAGTACTTCGTTTGCCGAACGGACGTCTAGTCCGCCGATAACTCTGTAAAACCAACCCACTACGCTACCCCAGAAGTGATGATTGAGGGAATCGAGCTTTTGCCCGTTGCTACGCCACATCGCGCCGTCATCGCGCAGTTTGTAGAAAGCTTCCCACAGCGTGGTTGCGCCGTTGGCAAGCATGTATCCGTAGGACGGGTAGTCGGGGCCGACAATCGACCTGACGGCAATGTCGGTGTCACCGAACATTGTCAATGCGTCAAACAGATGCTTTGCGCCGATAACCCCCACCTTAAAGCGACAGTTACGCACTTTTAACAGCCTTAACAGGTCGGCATAAGCCTGCGTCTGCTCGTCGGCGTTCAGTGCGCCGCTTGTAATTGCCATGGCAAGTGCCGTTTGCGTTTGCACAGTGATACGTCCTTCATTGACGTAATTGTTGCGGAACGCCTGCGTAAAACGTTGCTTTGCCGCCTGCGCAGTTGTCGTTTGCCTTGCATGGTCACCCTGCAAACCGCCAAGCATATGCAGCGTTTTGTTTGCCATGTCAAGCAACGTAAGTGCGTTTGTGTACTGCACCGGCGTGGAGTATTCGTGGCTTTGCTCGCTTTCCGCCTCGCACCAATCGCCCAAGCCAAAGTCGACAAGACCGTCGGCATTTGTAACGGAGAAGATAAAATCGAAGTACCGCAATATGGTCGGCAACGTTTGCTCTACAACCGACGTATCTCCGCAAAAGCGGTACAATTGGTAAGGTATTTCCGTAATAACGCAGTCCCAGGTAGGTCCGTTGCCCCACTTAAATCCCCAACCGTAGGTGGGGACTATGCCCGGCATCATACCGTCGGAGCGTTGCGCTTTGCAAACGTTTACAAGCCATTCGGCAAGCGTTTTGCCACAGTCGAAGTTGTACAGAAACTGCTCGGCAGACAGTGCCGCGTCGGCGGTCCAGCCATTCTTTTCCCTCTGCGGACAGTCTGTCGGTATGTAAAACAGGTTGGACAAGTCGCTACGCAAAGTAATGTCGTATATGCGGTTGAGCGTTGGGTCGCTGCAATTAAAGTTCGCTCTTTGCTTGACATCACTGTGCAACACCACGTATTGCAATGCGTCGACGGTGGCTTGCTCGGACGTCAACCCCGTCACATAAACGTAGCGGAATCCGTGGTAAGTAAAAGACGGAGTCCATGTTTGCCAACCGTCTACGCAAATGTACTCGTCGTGTTGAACGTAGTTCCACTTGTAGTTGTCGCAAACAAAATCGCACACAATGTTGTCCTTATTGAGTTTGCCGTCGATTACCACCTCGCCGAAGTCAAGCGTTATCTTTTGTCCGTTTGCGCCGTTTACACGCAAGCACACCACGCCGGCATTGTTTTCGCCGAAGTCATAGATGTACCCGTCGCCCGACGGAATTACGCTTTTAGCGTAAAAACGACGTTGTTCCCGTATCGGCTCGACGTTGCACTTGCGCAGTTCGCCGGCCGGAGCCTCCGCAACAATAGGCTTGTTGCAACCCGACAGCGGTTTGTCCGAGGGAGCAAAAAGTTCGGCGCGATACAGACGTGCGTCGTAGCGTTCCCCTGCGCGTATGTCGTCAAACGTGATTGCCGAGGCGTACGTTTCAAACGACGTGTCCGATTCAATCGTTTGCTTGCCGTCACATGTCAGCGTAAGTGCGAAACACGGCGCACGACGGAACGGCGACGACTCGAATTGCCATATGTCGAAGTCGATCGCGTTGGCAAAGCCGTTGCCAAGCACCACGCACACCACATTGTCTGCGTCTGCAACCAGTACAGAAGCGACATCGTACTCGTCGTAGTAAACAGTGTCGTTGTAGTTGCTTATGTACGGCGCAAGGTGACCTTTGGTAATCTCCTCGCCGTTTACATACAGCCGATACAACCCCACGCACGCAATGCGCAGCAAGGCGGCTTGCGGCTTGTCGTTTAGTCGAAATTGCTTTCTAAACAACGGTGCGTTGACGTGTTTTTGCCGAGTGCCGAACTCCTTGCTTGCGGCAATATAAATGAACTTGTCGATTTGTGAATGTTGAGCTTTCATAAGTCAAATACGACGCAAAAAATCGTCACGAAAGGCGACATTGCCGCGCTTACGGGATACACTGTGCCATTTTCCGAAAACATTATACCATTTACCGCTGTGTCATTCAATATTGTTTCGTCCCATATTCATATGGTTTTGTCACTTTTTTTGCTCAAAACGGTTGACTTCGCGAGTTTTTGATAGCATAATTGTAATGTAACATCATCAATGCGACAGTTTGTTTACACTCGAGAAAACTATGATAAAAAAATACTTTATAGAAAACGTAAGAGTTCTTTTGCGCGACAAAAACAACGTGACGGCACAGTTTTGGATCAACACAACCGACTTCCGCGCCATGCACAGTCACGAAGACTATTGGGAGTTTTCCGTTGTAACGGACGGAACAATCTACAACCATCTGAACGGCAAAACATTTGTCTGCACTCCGGGAACGCTGTTTTACTGCACGACAAAGGATGTCCACAACCTGACAAGCGAAGACAAAAACGTTCGCTACGTCAACTTTACCGTTGCGTTGCCCACCATGTTGCAGTTGCTTGCGCCCCTGTCGGCACGTACCATAGACAAGCTGTACCGCAACGACCATGTATATGCTTTGCCTACCGGTATGTTTTCGGCAATAGACAGCACATTGCACACCGCAAACCTGATTCCGCCGGAGCAATATGAGAAATCCAACGACATAATCGTATCGCAAATAATGGATTTTTTGCAATTCATTGTCATCAGATTACAATCCGAGGACAACCCAAATGAGCCTGCATGGATACGAACTCTCAACGAAATGAAACATGGAGAGGACTTTTTTACATATACGGTGGATGACCTTTGCCGCAAACTGAACTACTCTCGCATGCAACTGAGCCGCTTGTTCAAACAGCACTTCGGCACGACGCCGCACGACTACTTGCTTGCCAATAGATTGTTGTACGCACAAAACCTGCTTACCAACACCGACCTTAATACAATAGAAATCGCTCACGCCGTGGGCTACTCCAACCTGGCGCAGTTCAACATAGTGTTCAAAAACAAATTCGGAGTAACCCCCGGGCAATACAGAAAGTAGTCATTGCGACAAATCGACCCGAACAGGCAAACTCGCATAAAATGTGCCGACAAACGCACCGTAAAACATACTTGCAAAACCCTTTTTGTCGTCAAAAATGTCACGAAATTTTGCATACGTATATAATTTTCTATTACCGATTACAAAAAAAAAAGACTTTCAGCCTTGCTCGTAAAATCAAGCGGCCGAAAGCCTTTTTGTTATAGATTTTGTCAACAAACGTTCGATATAACGACGAAACACACTACCACAAACGGAATGCAACGATATTTTTACGTGCGCCACACGCCGCGATCGACAAGATCGGGGTAATTTTGCGCATTGACGTACTTGTCCAAAGCCGAACATACATACAAAAACCACGCAAGTATACCGACGGGCAAAATCAGTACAAATATTACTTTTGCGACGTATCTGCCGACGAAGGACGGAAACGAATCCAACCACACATACGCAGTAGCAACCAATGCCGCAACTATCGACAACGGAACCGTCTTGAAGTACACCATTGCCGAGTTGGTAAACGTGTTCCAGAAGCCATGCTTGTACACGGCAATTTGCACAAGCGCATGCAAAGCAATTGGCAAAATAAGCAAAACAAACATACACAGTGGTACGAAACTTACAAAGCCTATGTCAAATTGCATAACCGCAAGGTTTGCCGCGTTAAGTACACCGAGCAGGGCAAAAACAATCAGATAGGCTCCGACATTTTGTCTTACACCAACGGCAAAGTCTTGCCAAAACGGCGTAGGTTGCAACCATGCCAACTGCCGTATTTGTCGCATAACGCCCGACAAACCGACGGAGAAGATGAGGTAACTTGCCACATTAAACAACGGCACGGCAAGGTTTATCACGCCGACGATTTGCTTGTACTGCTCTTCTGTGATTTGACCCGAGCTGTATTGCTCGTCAAGAGTCAACACCGACAAATCGGCATACAACCGCACTGCGAAAAATGGCAAAGAAAATGCCAACAACACCAAGCCGCAGAGCAGCAGTCGCCACCAATGCGTGCGCATGCGGTCCTCGAACACCTCCCACCGATTGTGCGGCAAACCGTATTTTTCACTTTTATTTTCTTGTTCGTTTTTCATAGGAATCCTGACACTACTCTTAAAAAGCGATATAACGACACGTTGATATCGCCGGGAAATCTAAGCCAATCGCTACGCTAATTAGTATACCATACTTTTGCCATCATTTCAAGTTAATTTAGACAGTTTCGATTGCCTCACCTTGCAAACGTAGGAATTGTTTGCAGCAGCACTCGATCGCACTGCAGGACAAAACTTTATGCCATTTTTGGTGTAAGACTTTTGTTATTCTAGGCTTGATTGTTTTTAATGCTTTGAATTGACAATAAATATTACTTCAAAAAGCACCAAAAAAACATGAGATGAGCCAAAAAAATGGACAAAATTTAATACCAAACGGTTTACGAACGAACCGAATATTTCATCGGATTTATTCTTACTCAAAACACGATGTCTTGTCCCGTTACAAACAACACTGTGACAATGCAGGCGCTACGTTCATACGGAATGTAACCCATCAGGACAAACAACCATACACATTAGTCAACAAACAACAAAACAGCCGTTGGATGGCTCCGACGGCTGCAATGCGTAAAATATAAAGTTAAATCGAAAGCGTTTTTAATAACGGGTACAACTTTGTAAAAAATTCGTATTTCTCTCGGTATCTTGCAACATTTTGCGGATCGGGCAAAATTGTTTGTTTTACGGACACTATTTGCTTGGTTGCTTCGGCAACGTCACGATACACACCGCAACCTACCATTGCCAGGATTGCCGCGCCGTAGCTCGGGCCTTGTTCTGTTGTCAAAATATATACGGGAATTCCTAGTGCGTCTGCAAAAATTTGTCGCCAAGCGCCACTACGTGCACCGCCGCCGCAAAGGTTGGTAGACGTAATTTCCAATCCGTTTGCCTTGGCAACTTCGTAGCAATCGCGTATGGCAAAGGCAACGCCTTCCATAACCGCACGGCTCATTTGTGCACGAGTCGTAGTTGCGGTAAGTCCTACAAACGCGCCTTTGGCGTTGACATCGTTGTGCGGACTACGTTCGCCGCTGAGATAGGGCAAAAAGATCACGTTGCCGCTGTCGACGTTTGCCAATTGCCGTTCGTCGGTTGCGTAGTCGTCGGTGTCAAGTATATCTTCCAGCCACCACTTACGGCAACTTGCCGCCGACAAAATACAGCTCATCAAGTGCCACTTGCCGTTGGCGTGCGCAAAGCTGTGCAATGCGTTGTTACCGTCTACGCTAAACTTGTCTTGACAAACAAATATAGTGCCGCTTGTACCTAGAGATACGTTACAGTCGCCGTCGTTTACCGTTCCCGTGCCTATTGCCGCCGCGGCGTTGTCCCCTGCGCCTATTACCACCTTCACACCATCGAACATACCGAAACGTGCGGCAATGTCGTGTTTTACCGTGCCTATTACATCATAGCTTTCGTGCAATTCGGGCAGGTTTTGTAACGAAATTCCGCATACGTTTGCCATTTTTTGCGACCAACACTTGTTTTTGACATTCAACAACAGAGTGCCGCTCGCATCGCTGTAATCCGTTGCGACAACGCCCGACAAGTAGTATGCAAGGTAGTCCTTGGGCAACATAATCTTGTCTATCCTTGCAAAGTTGTCGGGTTCGTTTTCTTTGAGCCACAACAACTTCGGCGCGGTAAACCCTGCAAAAGCAACGTTGCCCGTAAGCTCGGACAGCGTTTGTTTGCCAACAACCTCGTTGAGATATGCCGTCTGTTTTTCAGTGCGACCGTCGTTCCACAGTATGCAAGGACGTATCACTTCGCCGTGCTTGTCCAATGCGACAAGTCCGTGCATTTGTCCGCCGAAAGATATACCTTTGACGCACTTTGCAATTTTTAGCGTGCCTTTTTCGCTAGTTAAACACTCGTAATTGTTGCAAGCATTACAATCCTTGCCCACGCAAATCAACTCGGCAAGAACCTTGTGTAGCGCAACAATCCAGTCGGACGGATTTTGCTCCGTCCAACCGTTTTGCGGATAAATTACGTTGTATGTCGCCGTTGCCCGGCGCACTATTGTGCCTTGCTCGTCGGTCAGAATGCTCTTCATTGCCGACGTACCAAGGTCGACACCTATGTAGTAGCTCATATCTAAAAATTATTTACCGTTGCTATTTTTACAAATTCGTTTATGTAGCCGCCACGACGCTGAAAGTCGCTACCGTTACCGTAGTAGTCCAGCAACTCTTCCTCCAATTGGTCGATTTTGTTTAGTTTTCCCTCGCAGTAGTCAAGCAACATTTGCTTACAATGCTCCACACGAGCAATCAAACCGCCGATTCGATAATCAAGTACTTCAAATCCGTTTTGTTTCTTTTCTTCGTCCCACATTCGTTTTGCCGCAACGTAAAACACTTTAAGTCGCTCGATTGTTTGAGTATACTCGTTTTCTGCCAATGCACACAATGCGGTTTTATCGCAGCTTTTGTACAATTGTCTTGTCCTTATTCCCAGTGTTGCCTTGTATGTCAACACGTCGGCAAGGGCCTTGGCATACGCGAAGAAGGCGCCGCATCTGCCGTCAACATATCCTGCCAACAGACTCGAAATCCGTACATAGTCACCGCCGTCTGCAATAGCAACCGTCGTGTCCAACACACCTGCAAAACAATCGTTGTACAACAGATACTTGGCAGGACAAACAAGATCTTCCCCCGCAGTGCCTACTTTGTCAAGAGCTTCGGCCGCTTGAAACGCCGCATATGGTGCACCGCAAAAAGCAACGGTCTTGTCGTCAAGCATTTTTTCGTCGTCCGAGCCGTAGGCAATGTCCGCAATGGCAAACAACGACGGCAGCAATCCGCACATCGGACACTCCGTACCGTTATCTCCCCACATTGCAAAAAATGCGTTTTTTACACCTTGCGCTTTGCACGCAGCAACAGAAGCACGCGCACCCCGGATGGTAAAGGCATTGTTTGGCAAATTGCCTAGAAACGACCACAATGCGCCCGCAAACCACACATCTTGCGTAATAAGCTTGTGCTGAGCCAGGATTTTTTCAAAATGTTCTTTGTCTTTGCTGTAATAATCCCAATAGATAAGTCCTACTTTTTGCGGAACGCTGTCGGACACTTTTTGCGGCAAACACTGTTTTTTGTCGTCATAGTAGCCGCCATATGCCAAACGATAGTACATATCCGACCACATAGAGCAGTTAAACCCGTACTTTGCCGCAATGGACAACACACGTCCGACGTGCCGTTGCATAAGCGATATTCGATCGACATCTCCGTGTAGCGCACGATACTTGCCATACCCCAGCATAAACGCCTCGTCCATGCCGATGTTTATGTTGCGTGAGGTAAAACACTCCGCAACGGTAGCAAACATTTTGTCGATAAGCGCATACGTGCGTTCGTCGTCGACAAGCAAAATGTCGTTTACGTCATTAAGTTCGGCATAAGGTTTCCAACGAAAAATCGTGCCCAGATGCGCAAGCGTTTGTATACAAGGAACAAGCTCCACTCCGAAACTTGCGGCGTAACTATCCAAGGCCTTTATGTCGGATTTGTCGTATGCGCCGCGCATATACCCGAAGTACGGTTCGCCGTCGATTTTGTACAAGTCCTCGGTGTACAACTGCAGAAGATTGTAGCCGGCAACAGCCATGTATCTTATCAATCGTTTGATTGCGTCTATGGTATAAACGCCGTTGCGGGAGCAATCCAACATGACGCCGAGGCTGTTGAAAGCAAAAATTTCCGTTCCGCTTGTTTTACCTGCGGCAACGCACCCGATAGCTCGGAACACATACGACTTGTGCAGATATGTTATGTCAAGCACGTCGTCGCTGCACGAAAAGGCGTTTTTGTCGCCATGGTGAGCTACAACATTCCACGTAACGTTGTCGTCGCCACATGTCATAGCCGAAATCTCGTCAAGCTGCGTTTGCAACGACTGATTTGTAGAAATAAAAATCATAAAAACCTCTGTATTTACATCGATGTCGTAAAGGACAAGTCATACACGGTGGCTGTCGCCGAGTTGCCCGTTTGATTGCGACACTCCAATGTCACTTTGTCCGACTTTGTCGGAAAAACTTGCCTTGTCATCGCCTGCTTGTCGTTAGCAAACACTTCCACTACCGATCCGTCCACAAACACACGCAAACGAAGCGGCATATTCTCTTGCACGACCAACGGCGCAACGTCCTTTACCTTGCGTCCCTTAGTTCCGCTGTGGGTAACGTCTACGACCAGTTGATTGGTAGCAAAATCGGCATAGATGTCGACAAAACTTCGTTTGCCGTAATAAATACGCAACCCTGCCTTACCTTTGCCGTCGGAAATAAAATTCATTTCCGCCTCCGTGTGCTGCGGCAATACGGGCGACAACGCCGAGTTTTTGTGCGCCGCCACGTCGCATGTACTTTGTCCCACACACAAACCGTCGAGTTCCTTCAAAGGAGCAATGCCCAACGTACCGTCGTCGGCAAGCCACACTTCTCGGGGCAACGCATGTATACCCGACCACCCCTTGGCAAGTTCCCTGTCAAGGTTGTCGTCCATGTTGTCGCGCAGCCAATTGAACACAATCAATCTGCCATCCTTGGCACGCACCGCCTCGGGCGCAAACAAGCAATTGTCAACAAAAGACATTCTGCCGTGCGATGTTGGCGTAAAGTACGCATTTTGAGTGTTAAAAGTACCTAAGTAGTACTGTGTACCTCGGTTATGTGCCAAGAACAGCAATATGTCGGTGTCAGTGTCTTTTCCGTCTTTGTCGGGCAACACACCCAGGTACGGACACATACAGTCCTCGGAAGCAGCAGTAAAAGCATTGCTTTTGTTCCGCTCGTACAGTCTGTGACAATACGTCCACTCCGTGAGATTGTCCGAACAGTACACATCCGCAAAGTCGCCGAGATACTGCTGCGGAGCCGTCAGATCGTTGCGGAATTTGTCCAGCACAAGCAAGTTGCCGCAAGCAAAGTAGTACTTGCCGTCGGACTTCCATATATTGCTCGGGTCTGCCGCAGCAAGCAGTTTGCCGTCGTCGGACAACGCAATGCCGTGTTCGGCACATCTTACCGCATAGCCGTCAAGCTTTGTCCATTTGTCGTACAAGGGCGGCTTGGCGGTGGCGATGCGAATACCGCCGTTGTTGTCGCCCTTGCCCAATGCCCAATATGCCACTATCGCAGTGCCGTCATCGTCAAGCAACACTCCGCCGCTGTAAATACCGCCGTCAGTTTCGTCGGGGAACAGCGCATCGGGCAAAAAACTCCAATGTAACAAATCGGCGCTTACGGCATGCCCCCAACGATAGGAGTCCACACGAGATTCGTATACGTAAAACATGTGGTAACGTCCGCAAGCGTAAAACACGGCATTAGGGTCGGCAGGAAAGCCGAGGTCAAAAGGCACGCAAAAGTGGTAGCGTGGACGATACTTGTCGTTGCTTACCACATCTGCCAATTTGTGTGCCGAAATAATACTCTTTTCAATCTGTTTCTTGTTCATTTGTCGCAAAATTCTTTATACGTGCCACTTTTTTTACAATGTCACGTCCGACGGCGCAAGCCGACTTGCCACAAACTCCGATTTGTTTTGTCTGCAACAAGTCGACGTGCGTCCGACGCATCGTTTCTTCTGTTAAGCAAAGATAAATTGCGGATAGCCGTTGGCTAGATTCCAAACGGATTTATCCCAGTCAGCAAAATTGCAATCTTTCAACGCATCATACGACGCTACCGTCCTGACATCGGCACGCTCCTCGAAGGCAGTGCCGACGCTCGGATCGGCACCTACAAGCATCATTGTAGATTCCGTAGTCGTCACGGCATAGCAACCGACAAGGTTTGCCTTGCTGTCCGCCGAGGCAAAGAACGTAGAACATTTGTCGCCCGAAATAACGTCGGCTTGCACAATGCAATTTTTGACGGTTGCCGTTTCGCCGACAAAGTATGCAATACCGCCGCACCACCAATGCCCGGCAAGATTACCTTGCACAAACACATTTTCCACTGTGCCGTACAACAAATCGGCAACAATGCCCGATTTGTTTACAGAAAGGAACGTAGTTCCGTCAATGTCATAGTAGGAAAATGCGCAGTTTGTAAACGCAACGTTTTTGATGGTCGCCGTCATTGCAACCGTGCCGAAGAAGGAGTTGGCCGTGTCGCGTATTGTCAAGCCGTTTATCTTGTGATTACGCCCGTCAAACGTACCCTTGAACCCGTACACTGCGCCAAATTGTTCTCCCTTGGGCGCAACATACTTGACGCCCGTATAATCGAGGTCGGCAGTCAAAACATAGTACTTGTTCCAATCGGCGGGATTAGCCTGCGAAGCCGTCACTTCGGCGTTCCATTCGTCAACACTGTCGACAAGCCATGCCGCCAACACGTTTGCATTGTACACCGCTTTGTCCGTTACGATTTTGACAGCGTTTGCGCCGTAACCGATATCGGCATAACCGCCGATTGTCAGTTGTTTGCCGTTTTGCGTAAAGGCAAGCGCAAGTTCGCCGATTTTCACTTCGGTAACTGTCTTGCCATCCAACTCGTCCAACACAATGACGGTAGTTTCCTTGGATTTGTCCACATCGAATACTTGCTGCAAGTTTACCGAAGGCACGCTCGCCGTTGTAAATGTCTTTTCCGTCGTAACGGTAAAATCGAACACACATGTCGCCACAA
The DNA here is from genome assembly GCA_934281515.1 of uncultured Clostridia bacterium. GTDB lineage: Bacteria > Bacillota > Clostridia > Christensenellales > CAG-314 > Fimimonas. The sequence goes on from CAKQXG010000003.1 coordinate 12,193, forward strand.
CGGTAAACTCCACGTCGAACGCATCTGTCACAGTCACGACATTGCCTTCGATGGCGATGCCGTCCACGGGCGTTTTCAAACTATATTGGTATCCGAACGCACCTTTCAAAATCAATTTTCCGTCCACCTTGACGGCGTTGTCGTTTACAATGGCGTTGTCGACGTTTGCAGTAACGCAATCAATATATGCCGCAAATACAGGCATGCCGTCAACGTTAGTCCAGACGTCCGACCAACTGTCGTCAAATGTATGCTCTTTCATTTCGGCAAGAGTGGCAAACTTCTTCAGTTTGTCGTTTTCCGCACCTGCAACGGGGTTATCACCGCCCGAGCGGTACAGTTCCAACGCACCCACCGAGAAACAGTTAGTGAGTTTTGCACCATCGTAGACAAACGAAGCAAGCGCAAGGTTGCTGCCGGCAAACTCGCCATCATTGGCAGACTTGCTACCCGTAAGGTATACAATCGTATTTTCAATCGTGCCATACAAAGCACGAGCAACCGCCGCACAGCGTTGTCCGCCTTGGTTGTTGACCTCTACAAACACATTACTAATCGTGCCGTAGCACAAATCGGACACAATCGCCGAAGCGTCGCCGGCTGAGATTGTGGCATTGGCAAAACCAACGTTTTTGACAACACCTGTTGTACCAAGCACGCCAAATATACCCCCGAACCAACTTCTGCCTTCGGCATCGGCAGCAATAGTAATACCCTTTACAACATGTCCTCTGCCGTCAAAGGTGCCGACAAATCCCGTTGTACCTCCCCAACCCGTGCAATGATTAAGTCCGCAGAAAGTCGCCAACGTACCATTGTAATCGATGTCGGCAGCCAGTACAAAGTAGCCGTCCCACACACCGTCACCCTTTGTTGCAACGGTTGCAATGCTGTCAAAATCTGCCTTGTTTGCAATCGCCAACGTGACGATTTCGGCTTGGGCGGTCAGCTTTTCCGTTGTCGTACACACTTCGATTGCATGCACTCCGAACGCCGGATCGGCAAGATTTTTAAGCACGATTCCTTGTTGAGTGTTTTCAAATTCCACTGCGACGTCGTCGATTTTTACCGACGTTGCAACGCCGTCGATACCTTCGATAAGGCATGTTTCCCTGCCCGTTTCCAACATAATTGTCTTATTTAGCTGCACTTCGGGCAATTCCACAGACACCAGAATTTCCACCTTGTATTCCACGCCGCCATGCGTATAAACGCAACTTACGGTAGCCGTACCAACGCCCTTTGCAACAAGCTTGCCTTGTTCGGCATTGTACTCCACAACCGCTTTGTCGGCTTCGGCAACCGTAACGTCGACTACGGCGTCGCTTACGGCATTGCCGTCAGCCTCCACCTTAAACACAGGAGCAAAACTTGTTGTTTTGTCGCCGTTATAGCCGTCGGGTGTAGCAGTAACAAGGTTTAGAATATATTTATTGTCCCTTAACGTCAAATTGTCGACTGAGAGCGACACATCGTTTTTGACTGTAACTTTTACGTCAGCGGTAAGCGTTTCACCCAGATGCCTTGTCGATACGGTGACCATTGTGTTGCCTGCCGTCAATCCCTTGACCGTAGCCGTTGCTCCGTTTGGTGACACGCTGCACACGGCGCCGTCAACCACCGTCCAGGAGTAGACAAGTCCGTCAACCTTTGCGCCCTTGTATTCGACAGCAGCACTGACATCGGCAACTTTGCCTACAAGCAAATCCAGCGAAGCATAATCGATTGACAAGGTGCCTACAATGCTCGGCCTTGTAACCGTAACTTCGCAAGTTGCAACAACTTCGCCGACGGTTGCTTTGACAACTGTCTTACCAACCTTTACGCCGACAATTTTGCCGTCGGATACCGTGGCAACGCTTTGGTCGTCGCTTGTCCACACAACGGCTTGGTCGCTTCCCGTTACCGTTGCCGAAAGCGTCGCTTCACCGCCGACTTCCACTGTAACGGCGGACTTGTCCAACGTAACGTCAACATTTGCCCTGTCGTTGTCGCATGCCGCAAACACTGCGCAAGTGAACACCAGCAATAAAGCAACGATTGCCAATAGTTTTTTGTTTTTCATGGTTTTCTCCTTTTTACGGGTTTGTACCCGAAATTTTACGTTTTTCTTTTGCAAAACCTACCACCCGAAAGTCGTTTAACGCAGTCCAAATCGACTTGACGGCGTAAAAATTGTTCTGCAGAGGTTGGCTCGCACTTACTGCAAACCCCAACTTTGGAATATAGTCGACAACGACACTTGTTCGGCGTACATATCCACGCCCAACCGCAAGCAGTCGTTGCGAAATGCAGCACGCTCGTCCACCAGCTGTTGAGCGCTGAAACGCCCCGAATACAATTCTAGGCGCATATATCTGACAGCAATACTCTCTATGCGTATACGGTCGGCAATTTTGCGGTACAGTTGCGGATCACTTTGCTTGTAAACCTCCGCGGCGGCGTAGGCTCGGTCAATCAGTTCGATCCAACCGTCCAGCATAGCTTTGGTAAAAAACTTTTGTTGATTTACGTTGTAATAGATGCCGCCTTCCATTGCGCCGTCGGACAGTTGCTCCATACGGTAGGTGATTTGGTCGTACAGTTGCCGCATAGTCTCTGCCGCCGCGCCGAAGTAACCGTCAAAGTACTCGTCAAGCAACTTGTTGTAGTCTAGGTTGACGTTCCAGGCAAGTTTGGCACCAATCCACGCCTTTAAGCGATGGAAACCCGTCTTTACCTTTTGATCCCATTGATTTTGATCAAAGATAAACTCAGCGCCGCACTCTGCCACAGTCTTGTAGCGGTCGCTCATTGTAAGCAAACTGTTGTAGGGGTACAGATAGTGAGAAAAGTTGGTTTGATACAACCACACAAACAACTTGTTGCAAATAGACTTCCATGCAAGCATGTTGCGGTACTCGGCAGTGTTGTAGGTTTCGTTGAAAGGCTTGGTGTAGTCGGCGTTGATCGGCGCATAAAACACGGCCACGTTCTTGCCGCAACGCACACTTTTGTCGATGGCTGTCCACTCGCCGCCTTGTTGCACGGCAGGTGCCTTTTCGGTGCGCATGTAAGCAAATATACAAACGGTGATTTGCCTGTCGCCCATGCCGATATCGGTCAATTTTTGTTGCACTACGTCGGACAATCCGTTGACAAACTTTACCATTACCGCCGCATTGGTGCCGTATTCTCCTAGTTGTTTGGCGCACTCGTTGCAGTCGCACCAGGTGTCGCCGTCGCTTTGTTGAAATGTCACGCAATTTGCGTCGCTTGTTTTTGCAGCTTCTACGATAAGGTCTGCGGCATAGTCCTGCATTTGGCGTACACGCTCGGCATTGCCGTGCGCAGTGTAGCACAGCTGCGTTTTGTTACTATTAAACCAATCGGCATAATCGCTGTCGTTCAACACCTCGTCGAAGTAGTACAAACTGTTGTGGTACAACGTACCCTTGACGTACAAAAACACGTCGTCGGTGCAGTTGTAGCCCAGCCTGCGGCGGTATGCCTCGTCGCCGTCGATACGTCTGTCAACGTCGCCGACACGATACTCTATGTCCGGCACTTCGGTAACGTCGAGATTTACAAGTTCGATGTCGCCGACGCTCAGCTTTGTTTCGTCGGGCGCATACACCTCGAAACCTACAAGCTTACGCAACAACCCGTACACACCATTAAGTACGCCCAAGTCAGTACCGACGACATAAATATTTTTGCCTACCGTGACAAGTCGATAGCCGTTTGTACCCAATTTGACATTAGTAGAGGCTACGTCGGTTGCCGCAACGGCCGTACTGCCGAGCGAAATGTAATTTTTGCCGTCGGCGCGTTGACTTTCGGTAACAATGGGAAAATCCGTGCCGCTGCTTTGCGCCAAAAACAACGACAACTCCGATGCGGCAGTCCACATATAAGCCGACTGTTCGTAGTCGTCGGGTATTACTATTTGGTAGTCGGTAACGTTGTTACGCACAATGTATTTGTCCGTCGGTGAGGAATTGTCGATATGCACGCCGTTGTAATCGTCCGCTTGCGGCACGGAAACGGGGTTTTTCACTCCGCCGTCACCATTCTTTTGGCAACCTGCCGCGCACAAAAAACAAAGCACAAATACAAGCGCAACGCAAAAAACACCGATTATTTTTTTGCTCATTTCGTCACCTCCAAGACAACCTTAGCGCAAGCCATATTGCCGTTTGCGTCGTACACCACAACCGCAACAACCCACGTGCCGCACCTGTCGACAACAAAACCGTCGTTTGCTTTGGCAACGGCAACGGTAACTCCGCCGGGAGAAGTAACAAAGACTTTTACCTCCGTAACGTTGTCCGAAACTTCGTACTCGGGCAACGCAACGATGTCGCCCAAGCGGTAAGCCGATTGCGACAATTCCTTTATCGTCACTTGCGGTTGCGTTTTGTCCTCGCACAACACACTGTACGACCGGTCGGCAGACTTGCCGTTGTGGCCGTCCGCCGCACTGTAAGCGACAACATAGTTACCATACATCTCCACCTTGACCTTGTAAGAAATCAGCGGGGAAACGTCTTTAAGCAAAATGCCGTCCACGCTTGTGGCGTAGTTGCCGTCGGGCAATTTGACGCTGACGGTAAAGGTTATCGTCGGATCCAGAACGTCCTCGGCGGAAGCCGTTGCCGTAGCGATGATCTCGCCCAAAGCACACTCGCCGCCATAATCGCCGTAAATTACGATTTGAGGACGCATACGATCGTAGCCGCTGTCGTTCAGCAATTGACCACCGATATTTTTGACAATCAGTTTGCCGTCACGATTACCGACAAGGTTAAACGACACATACACTCGTCCCGAAGAAAAACCGTCAAACGGCGTACCGTCGGCAAACTTGTCCACCTTGATGTTGACGTCGGCATACGGCACAAGCACACTGCCGTCAAAGTCGACGGAGAAAGTGTTGGTCGAACTGTCTGCGCCGAAACCGAAGCCGAGCAAACGCGACTTGTACTCGCCGTTGAGATACACCGACGCCCCCTTGCCGTTTTTGGCAAAGCCCAGGCGAACGATTTTGTCGGGATCGGCGCTGTCGGTAAATACCACTTCCACTGCGTCGTAGTTGCTTTTGTCGGGATCGACGGCGAAACGCAACATCAAATCATCGCTCAAAAGCGGACGTATAAACTCCGTCGTTGCACTGCCGTAAGCAGAAACAAACTCTATCCCGTCCTCGGTAGCGGCAAGCGTACCGCTGTTCGAAACAAAGTACTTTGCCATGTCCAGACTACCTTGAACACCCACATTTATGCTTTTTACAGTGACATTTTCGGCAATTAAATCGCTGTACTTGTACACAAACCGCAAGTCGCCTTCGTCAGTCGGCGTGTAGGTAAAATCGCTTAAACGACGTTCTCCGTTGGGAGTGACGATGTAAACCCGACACTCGGCAACAACAGCATGACCGTCGGAATAGTCGGTAACGCTAACCTTTGGCAAGTAATATGTTTTGCCTGTAATCATGTACTTCGGCAACACGATTGCTTCGTTTAGTTCGGCGCGCTTGGCAACAATCGGCGAAAACTCTATTTGCTTGACGGCGGTGTTGCCGATGTAGTCCGTAGCGACAAATCGTACTACGTAATTGCCTGTCTGTTTGACGACAAACACTCCGTCAATCACGTCGACGTCGGAACCATCGCAAGTTACCGAAACGGAAACGGTTATTCGTCCGCTGCCGCCGCTTGCGTGACAGTCGGGCAACCTTACAGCGTCGCCGACGGTAACGGCGCCGATATCGTCTACGGCAATAGTTAATTCGGGCAAATTTACTACTGCGGTAACCTCGACGACTTTCGTAGCCACATTACCTGCTCTGTCGACAGCTTTGTACTCGACATAATAGCAGCCTTGTTCGTTCGGCACAAAACAATTGTTTTTTACCGTGACGTTGTAACGATTAAGCCCGTAATAGTTTTTGTACACGGCAACGCTCACCGCAACATCGCCGTCGCGAGCGTCGTTTGCCGTAGCTTCGGGCAACGGATAGGCAACGCCGACTTGCGCCTCAGGCAACTGTTCGTTTACGGTAATCTCGGGAGAATCGCCGTCGACGTAAACTTCGCTCACAGGTTTTTCTCCGCCTATTTCCGTAACCTCGAACACGGCAAAACGCCCGTTGTAATCCGTTGCGGAAATACTTACATTTACCTTGCCGCTTGTAAATCCTTCCCAGACATTGGCAAATTGCCTCGGGTCGTCAAGATCGGCGATAACGGTAGTCGGCGTAAAATAGGCCTGTTTCGTTTGGCTGTCAAACCTGATATCGACACTTGCCGAGGTTCCTGCAAACCCGTAAAAGTTGACCGTCGGCGAAAATGCGCCCCATTGGTTGTCTTTGTGCAACCTGTCCCACTCCGGTTCGTAACCGGTCAGCGGCTGGTAGGTAGAACCGACTAGCCCATACGTGCCGTTTGGATATCCGCGCAGACGGAAACGCAACGTACTGTCGGGATCATTGACGTCGGTAAATGTGATGTCAAGCACTGTAAAATCCGCTTCGCCCGAAACGGTAGGCAAAATTTTCAACTTTATCAGGCTGTTTGCGCTTGTGTAGTCAGACACATCGAAAACCTTGTTAAACGTGACAATATCGCCATTTGAAAGGCTGATTTTGTACCCTTTGTCGGTAAGTGTGGCGGTAGACGAATCGGATGTCAGGCTGCAATAAGTTTCTACCGCATGCAATATCTTTTTGACAATACGATTTTGTCCGCCGAGCACAGCTTGCAACTTCAACACGTATTGTCCGCTTTCACTCAGCACAAAACTGTCGCCCCGCCTTGTAACACCCGAGGGGTAGGTAAGCAATTTATCGCAGTCGTATCTATTGTTGCCGTCGGTCAATTGCACGGCGCCGACTTCCAAAGTTTCACCCACGACATAGTAATCCTTTTGCTCGAAATCGATTGTGTACGGTTGCACGTTTGCATCGGCAAAAGCAACGGCAACGCCACACACAACCGCGGCGCAAAGCAATGCCGCAACGGCAATGACAATAAATTTATGTTTGCAAATCATTTGATCCCTCCGATAGACAAATTGCCCATCAATCTCTTTTGGAATATCAGAAACAGTATCAGCACGGGCAGCAAAACAAGCACCGCACCGGACAATTTGAGCGGTATGGAACTAAACGTAGCCACCGTACGTTTGTTAAACTCATACAACCCGTACGCCACCGTCGGCACGTCGGGCATAAAGATAAGCGGCGTTTGGTAATCGTTCCAAAACACGATAAAGTTGAGCAAATACACCGTAAAAAACGTCTTGGAAGCCAGCGGCATCATAATCTTGGCGTACACCGTAAAATTACTTGCGCCGTCGATTTTTGCAGCCTCGACATATGCGTCCGGCACACTGCGGAACACACCTTGGAATATCAGAAAATACACGCTTAAAAAGTGCGCCTTCATCAGCCACATGCCCCAAATCGTGTTGTACAGACCAAGGTTTCTCGCAACTTGTATTTCGCTGGGCAAACTGCCCACAATAGGCAAAGCCATGCACACAATCACCACAGCGGTGATGATTTTTGACATACGGTACTTAAATTTTGCCGTTACGTATGCCATTTGGCACGGTATGTACGTAGCGACAAGGGCGCATCCGCCTGCATACAACAAGGAGTTGAGAAACATCTCGGGCATGTACACTTTGGTTTGTACGCCGTTGCGCTGCACTTCCACGTAGAAGCCGAAGAAAGACGTAAGATAGTTGTCCAATTTCCATTCTTCCGGCAGTTTCAGGATGTTGTGACGGAAGTCGTAATCGGACTTGACCGACGACATCAGTCCCCACAAGGCAGGCACGACAAGCATCACGGCGTAAATTACAAGAATCGCCAGCACTATCACTTCCAACACCGACCAACTCTTTTTTATCTTCAATTTTTCCTTCATGTCAGTCCTCCGAAGGTCCGAACTTTTCCAACAATTTTTTGGCAAGAAGTGTCAACGGAATTACAACTGCCGTCAGCAACAAACCCGTGGCCGCAAGTTCGGGGTAGTCCGCCATGGTGGCGATAGATGTACGCGCATACAGCAAGTAGCCCATTGTGGCAAGTTTTTCCGAGGCGGCAATGCCGTAGAAGTTGTACAAGTTGAATTGATTGGTAAATATCGAAGCCACGCCCATTACGAAAAACGTTGTCAACGTCGGCCAGACCTTGGGCAAAATGATGTGACGAAATTCGCACCATCCCTTTGCGCCGTCCAGATATGCCGCTTCTCTTACCGACGGATCGACGGTGTTCATGCCGCCTAGCAGCAATATCACATTGCCGCCGAACGACAAAAACACGTTGTAGAAAAATATTGCGCCAAACCGTGTTGCGGGATTTTGCAACAATCCCTCCACCGTAATACCGCATACGTCGGCGGCAAAGGCAGGTATAGCACGCTCGACGAAATAGAGGTAAATTACCGTGATTGCAATGCCGGGTATTACCGACGGCAGAAACAGCAATGTTTTAAACACTCCCGAAGCGGGGCGTTTGTTGTAGATGTAGTAGGAAAACAACATCGCCAAAGGCAACGAAACCGCCGTACTTGCCGCCCACACCAAAAGAGAATTGAGCATTGCCGTTTTTAGTGTGGCCGATGCGGCAAAATCGCTGAAAATCTTGGCAAAGTTGCTAAACTGCGCCCATACGAAACCGCCGTCTTCACTGCTGTAACTTCTGAACGCCAACAAGATCGAGTTGATGTTTACGCTGATGTAAAACACGCAAAACTGCGCCAAAGGAAACGCCACCATGAGTGCGTAAAATATCAAATCGTTTACCTTGCGCTTGTTTCGCATCGGCAATGCGCTCCGAGTGCGAATGCCACTCACTTGTAGTACCTCCCGAAGGTGTTTTGCCAGTTGGCAAGTCTGTAATCGTACATACCGTTGAAGTACGCCTCCGCATGATTGGTCGTCGACTCTTTGAAGTAACTTACGGGGCGCGCGTAATCGTTTTTGCCTACGAGGCTGTTAAACGAATTGTGTACCGAAAACGCCGACTGTTTGTCCAGATAGTAGTTTTTGCCGCAATACGGATACACCACTTCGGAATCTTTGTGCAACCGATACACACTGCGCCCGAAGTACGTCATCTTGTCAAGGTTGGATTGGTCAATTGTGTAATTCAATGCCTTTACCGTGTTTGTAATGGTCGAAAATTCCTGCAAAGACTCGTCGGTATTGACAAACTGCAAAAACAGTTTGGCAACCTTTATCTTGGACGGATCGATGTTCTTTTTGATGAAACCAAGCGAGTAGTGCGTGTCCACAATGGTGCTGCCCTTACCCACGGACGCCTTGTCCGCTTTAGGCATCGGCATCATGCCGAAACGACGATTTGCACGCGAATACTCGTCTTTGCCGGTGCGATCGGCAACTTCCTGTATTACGCTGCTGGCTTCGTTTTCCCACCAGCAACCTTCTATCATCATTGCAATAGGTTTACCTTCGCTACGCGACTCGACAAAATCTTTTTGTGCCTCGGTGTACAGCAATGCCGGCGAAAACACGTTGGACGTGTAGTAATTGCTGTTGCGCACAAGTTTTTCTACAAATTTCATCGATTGATACTTGCCTTCGCTACGCCACATATTGTAGCCGTTGGACACGTCGATTTTGGTTGCGGGCAACTTGGTGTAGGTTCCGTCGGCGGCAACTTCGCCTATAAGACAGGTTGCTTCGCCGTCAAGCGTGTAATTGAGCATAGTTTGTTGCAACCCGTCGTGATCTACGGCAAGAGCATACATCACTTTTTCGACATAGGTGTCGTAGTACTCGCCCGCCCACACAAACGGAGTAATGCCCTGTTCCACCATGTAGTCGCACAGCATAAAAAACTCGTCGTAGGTTGAGGGAAAACCGTCGTCGTAGGTGTTCGGTTCTCCGTCGGGGCCAAGGCTCTTTTCGTCATTGTCGTTTTTGACAAATTCGCTTTTGGCAGACTTTTTGAACCACAGTCCGTACTCGTCAAACAAATCGCAGTCGTACATTATGCCGTTGTAACCTGCGTAGTGAGGTACTCCGTAGTACTTGCCGTCGGACAAATAGTAGGCTTTTTGCTCGTCGGTCATCTTGTCGGCAATCGATTGCGTTTCGCCGTAGGCCGTAAGTTTTTCCTCAACCATGTCCGTGATGTCCAGCAACAAATCGTCCGCAAGGTAGTCGTAGTAGTACACGCTTTCGTTAAAAAAAACTTCTCCGCCCGTTGCGTCAAGCTTACCGCGAATTGTCTGTCCGTCGTTTTTTGCCTTTATCTTGCGCACCTGTACGCCCTTCTTGCCTGGTTCGAATTCGGTATTTTCGTACATCTTTTCAAAGCGTTTGCGCGCTGCGTCCAACCACTCGCTGTCAAAACCGCCGTCGAAGTTCATGACATACAATTGCGTCTTTGTGGGGTTTATCGGTTCCTCGTCATCGTCGTCCGGACGATACTTGTCGCAACCTACAAATATTGAACACGCAAGAAGCAATGCAAGCAACAAGCTTATCAAACATTTCGATTTCATATTGTCCTCCGTTTGTTAAAAAGCTACTCTGCGTAGCCATTCTTTTGCAATTATTTCATGCCCTTGCGCCGTAGGATGTACCCCGTCATAAGAAAACTCGTCGGGTGCATTGCGGCAACATAGTTCGGCAAATATTCCGTCCATAGGGACGTATTCCGCATTGTAACCGCGCACCACCTCGCGCAAAGTGCAAATCTTGGGGTACAGGTCTTCTCGGAAAGGTTTCTTTTGCGGATCGACGTCCAGCAAAAACGGTTCTATCACTATTATTCTGTCGGTAAATCGTTTTGCTTTTGTCAAAATTTCATCAACGTTTTTGCCGTACTCTTCGGCTGTTATCGTAATGCCGCTGTCAAACTTGCGCCAGGTGTCGTTGACGCCGATAAGCAGCGAAAACACCGTCGGACGTATTTCGTCCAATTCCGCAGCCACCCTGTCGTTAAGTTGAGCAGATGTGTCGCCGCCTATACCGCGGTTGTAACACTTTACCTTTGGTAATTTCGTAGAAATTTGCTCGTATACCGCTTTGGAGTATCCCGCCAACGAATACTTGTCGTTTCGATCACGCAAAGCGTCGGTAATAGAGTCGCCGTCAAACAAAATCACGTCATTGTCAAAAATTTTCATTACAGACCTCCACTGTTACATTTTACTTTGACGTCAACACGGTGTCAATTGTAAAAATTATCGACCTATTGTCAAAAGTTACGATTTGTTATCGGATATTCCAAGCAAGTCGGCAGACATTGCGCACCGAGATAACATTGTACCGTCACGATGCAAATTTGCTCGACTGTCGACATAAAAAAAACGCCGCATTTCGTTTGTGGCGAAACACGGCGCAAGGCAGCCTAGTATATTCGGTTTTGTGGCGCAACGTAGTCGATTTGTCACGTAGCGCAGTCGGCAGTCAGTCGTCCCTGGCGACGTCTTTCATAGCTCGGTAAAACGTGTTAAGGCTGTTAAAACCGCAGTGAAGAGCGATTTGTCCGACGGATTGCTCGGGATGTTCCTTGTGAGTTTGCAGCACACGCTCGACGCGCAACCGATTGAGATACTTGCGCAAATGCATACCCGTAAACTTGTTAAACAACATAGAAAAGTAGTTTTTCGTGTAGCCGAATTGTCCGGCAAGCGACTCCAACGTCAGCGGTTCGGCAAAATTGTTTTCGATAAAACTTAGTATTTGCACAAAGCCTTCGGCGTCGTTATCGACATGCTCCTGAGCAGGATAGGCATTGCACAGCATTCCCACGATAAGACCGACCAGGCATTGTTGCATTGCCAAAGTTGCGTTTTCGTGCACCTTAAAATAGCAATCCAACAACTCGAAAAATGTCGGAGTTTGCTCGCATACGGGCAGAAAGTTTGCCAAGCCTTGCGGTTGCACACCCTTGGGAAGAAAAGAATCGCTGAATATCAGCACGTAAATATCCGATCCCTTTTCACCGCATATATAATGTACCTCAAAGCGGTGAAATACGGCAATTTCGCCACACGTAAGCGTTTTTTCGTGACCATTGACAATCACTTTGACGTTACCTTTCTTGACAAAAATCATTTCGCAACTGCCATGATAATGCGCAGGAATAAAGTTGTCCGTTGCCGAGTGGAAATTGAAGTATTGATTGTTGTCTGCGTTGTTTTCGTAAAAACCGTGTTTATTCATTTGCCACCTTGCACTTGTTTGCCGTGCGTAAACAATATATATGCTACAACCTTAGAAGCCACACTTGGATACACCGGTCAATCTTTCGGCGATTGTTACTCAGCAAAGTAATCGGCGATCGACTGCATCCTGTCTTGCTGTTTTACCTTAAACGGGCAACGACGGTCGCAATGTCCGCACTTCAGACAAGCGTCTGCTTTGACTTGCAACTTGTCGTAGTGGTTGTGCGCCATCTTGTCGCCTGCAAGCGACAAATCGTAGTATTTGTTGACAATGCCGATGTCTATGCCTGCAGGGCAAGGCTGACAATGATTGCAATACACGCAATGCCCTACTGCCGACTCGGGCGTAAACTGCCCGATAACCGAATAGTCGCGCTCCGCCTGTGTGGAGGCAGGGTACTTCAACAGCTCATCCAGGTCGTCAAGTCCGCGCACGCCGGGCACAACGACAAGTACTGCAGGGCGGTCCAGACAGTACTGTATGCATTGATTTTTTGTCAGTGCCTTGCGGAAAGGCGACGTACTGTCCTGTAGCAGTTGCCCGCCGTGGAAAGGCTTCATACAAGATATGCCGACGCCTTCCTTTTCGCAACGGCGAAACAATTCCGCGCGTTCGTTTGTAGTACCGATGCCGAATTCGTCGCCGCACTCCAGGTCGTAGGCAGGGTTTATGGAAAACATCATCATATCTGCAATGCCGGTGTCAAGTAGTTTGTGCGCAACACCGGGCGTGTGTGACGAAAAGCCTATATGCCGTACAACACCGCTTTGCTTAAGCTCCTTTACATAGTCCAGAATTCCGTTTTTCTCGATGTCGTCGAAGTCGCTTTCCTCGTCCACACAATGCAAAAAGCCGAAATCGACGTAGTCGGTTTGCAATGCTTTAAGCTCCCACTCGAAGGTATTTTTTATCGTTTGCAAGCTGCGTGACCAACCGTATTCGCCGCTTTTCTTGTAAACAGCTCCGAAGTGCAGTTGAAAATACACCTTATCACGCTTGCCGCGAATTGCCCGTCCAAACGGTTCGTACACGCTTTGTCCGCCGGCACACAGGTCGAAAAAGTTGACACCGTGTTCTATCGCACGCTCGATTACCGCCTGTATTTCCTCGGGCGCGGTATTTTGTATTCCGCCCATGCCCAAGCCTAGTACACCTATCTGTTCGTTGCCGTGCGGTAATTTTCTGTATTCCATAGCAGAACTCCTTTTATTGTTGTCCGACAACATTATACCAAATATCCGGAACTTTTTCAAGTGTTGTTTTTTTACCTTTGCCGACAACGCGATACTTACGCCATATAATATCGCTAATGCGCCAAATTGCAACAAACCGACAAAAAATCCCGACGTTTGCATTGCAAATTGTCGGGAATTTTGCGTAACGTATCATAATTTTGATGACAAAGACATCTGCGCATCCGCTTTTGCCGATGCACTTACAATATTGCCGCGAGAACAATATAAACGACTATCGTCACTGCGCAATACAGAGAATTTGTCGTTGCCACATACTCTGCTCCGTCGGGATCAGAAATAAACGTTTGCGTTGAAAAAGACGTCGGACAGGACATCAGTACGATTGCCGCAAGTTGCCACTCCTTGGCAAACTCTGCCCGACGAAACACGGTCAACACCGCCACGACCAGAATTGCCTGCAACACAAAACGTATTGCAACGGTTTTGAAGCACTCGGCAAGCAATTCGCCGCGCACGGAGAAATTGAACCCGACAACTATCAGCACAAGCGGCGTAAGGGGCAGTGTAAGCATGTTTTCGCATGCCAGATATATTTCGCCTGCCGCAGTGCCGACAAACGATTGGTAAATACCTGTCGCACCGACAATCAATCCAAGCAACGTCGCTACAAATGCAGGCGTACAGAACGCCGTTGCCACAAACGACCGCATAGAAGACTTCTCTCCGGTTTCAACTCGGCGAAGTACATTCATGTACACTCCGAACCCGAACAGCAACCCGGCAATGTCCAACATTGCGATGTAGGACAAATTATCTTTACCGACAAGACTGACATATAGCGCATAACCGAACAAACCGCCTTCGTACACGCTTACTACAAAAGGCAGGTATTTGCCGTACGGTTCTCTGACAAGCTTCCTCAACAAAAATCCCACGCCGAACGACACGACGATTACCGCCAACAATACGCCGATTGCCACCAAAGACTCTCCGCTGAACGTTGCCGAAGCAAGCGCATTAAATATCGCCACCGGCAAAATCACTTTCATGACAATATTTTTGATACTGTCTACTCCGTCCGCGGTCAAAAATTTCAACCGCCGTCCGACAAAGCCCACCGCCATTAAAAGCAATACGGGCAAAATCACTTCCAACACATTCATATGTAACTCCGAGTAAGGTTTTACTCATTTTTTGCAAAGTCCGTCGACAACTTCCGTCAGTCGACCTTTTACATAGGGCGAGTACTTGCTTGAAGCGACAATTGACGGAATATCGGCAATATTCGCCGCAGTCAACTTGTCATAGAAGTCCATGTCCGTCTGATTGTCGCCGTTTACCCGTATCATTACCGCCTGCAATTGTCGCGCAAGATACTCGTTTTGTTGCGGCAAAGTAATACTTGCGGTAATGCGTATTTCTTCGCCGATCCCGACGTCGCCTATAGTAAAACTTGCCGTACCGTTGTAGCGTGAAACGTCACTTACCGTGCCGATATTGCTCTTCACGTCGCGTACCGCCGCATTGGGCAGCTCGAAACAATAGGTTCGTCTGTCGGGCACTACTGTTGTATCGCCGTCAAACGTTATCACAATATCCGATTGCTTGCCGTCAAACCGCTGTGTAACAAATGTACGCAGGCACTTACCGTTGCGATAGTCAAGCGTTTCGCCGTCATCCTCGTAGATGGTACAACTTCCGTTGCCGACAAACAGCTTTATCTGCAACACTGTCGGGTTGACCGAAAGGTCGTCGGTCAGTTCGCCGTTTCGATACAACACGGTTCCGTCGCGGCAAAACACAGGAATTTCACCTAAACCGCGGTAGATCTTATATTCTTTACCGCCTGCATATTTCGTACCGGTGTATATGTCGGTCCAATTACCTTCGGGCAGGTACACTTTGCGAGTCGAAAGATGAGATTTTCCGTCCGTATGCGTCGTTATCGGGCAAACGAGCATGTCGCCCAACATGTACTGACCCGTTGCGCCGTACGTGCGTTTGTCCGTCGGGTAGTCGTAGTACAGCGGACGGATAAAGGGCAGGTTGTCAAAGTGATTTGCGCATGCCACACTGTACAAATAAGGAACCAGCCGCTGACGGCGTTGCAACAAATCTATTGCAAGCAATTCTGTCGCTTTGTCGTAGTTCCAAGGTTCCTTACCGTACAACTTGCCGACGGCGCTGTGCAACCGCACAACGGGGTTGAACAAGGCAAACTGCAACCAACGCACATACAATTCGTCGTCCTTGTAACCGCCGTGATGTCCGCCGATATCGTGACTCCATAATGTGTAACCCACGTTAGCCGACGTCGCGGTAAAATCCACAACGTATTTGAGAATATACCACTTTTGAGTAGTGTCGCCGCTGAAACCGAGCGGATAACGATGTGACCCTACACCTGCATACCGAGACAGAATAAGTCCGCGCTTGCCGTCATGCTGCATGTCGTAGTACTGAAAGTGATTCAGTCCCCACAACGGGTCGTAGCCGTCAATCTTGCTGTCGTTGCCTTGTTGCCAATCTATCCACCAGAAATCCACGCCGTCGCGCTGATAGTTGTGTAACACGTCAAAGTATGCCTGCACGAAATTGTCGTTGGCAAAGTCAAACGGAACGACTTGTTTTGTAGACGGATCCACTCCCGTCTTGGCGCACACATCTTTGTAGCAATCTTCAAACCACCTGAATCCGCTTGCAGGATGCAGATTTAGCGTAGTGTGCAGTTTACGGCGTTTAATGTCACATAAAAAGGATTTATAGTCGGGAAATAGGTGCTTATTCCACGTCCATCCTGTCCATCCGTGCCACTCTCCGTACTTGGCTTCATCCAGTTGTCCTTGCGGTGGCACGCCGAACTCCGTCTGCAAATCGACATAGTGCCAGTCCATGTCTAGCGTAGCAACCGACAGAGGAATATGCTTGTCGGCAAACTTGTCGAGTAAAGCGAGGTACTCCTTGTCGGTGTACGCCCAGTAGCGGCTCCACCAATTGCCAAACACATATCTCGGCAACATCGGCACCTTGCCCGTGATGTCGTACAGGTCGCTCACCGCGCCGTAGTAGTCGTTTTTGTGCAGAAATACGTAGTAATCTCCACTCGACGGATTGGCAAGCAACGTACCCTCGTCGTCTATTACAAGCGAATGGCTGTCGTCGTACACGGCAACACCGTCAGTAGCGCACACGCCGTTGTCAAGCAGAATGCTGTCGGCATAGTACACTTCTTTACGATTGTGCGTGACGGGGTCGTCGTAATGCACGTAATCGTCAACGGACATATCGAGTGTACGCGTGGTTCCTTTCAGGTTGTGCGCATTGTTCAGCAGTACTCGTTTGCCGTCAATCACCGCGTAACTATCGGCGAAATCGCTGACATTTACAACCACGGTTTTGTCCGCGAGACGCACGGTAATCGTGTTGCCGTCAGTCGAAAAATCAAAGTCGGAACACTTGGCACGACGATACCACACCGCTTGCGTACACTTGTCTACAAATCGTCCGTATTCTACGCGTAAAAGTCCGCGGTTAAGCACGCTTACACGGCAATTTCCCGAAACAAAGGTGGCCGACGGATCGGTGACGCAACACGAATTGTCTACGTAAAGAATTTTCATAAATACCTCACAAAAACGCCGAAAGCAAACAGCATTGTCCGCTTTCGGCAATTGTTTTGTTGTTTGACAGGCGTCCGACGTACGCGCCATACCTGACATCGTTACACTTTGGCAAACGCACGCTTACCGATGCACCTTACAGCGGTTTGATCTCGAACCAATCGAAATACGCCGTGTTTGCGCCTGCGTTAAGAGACACGTAACCGCCGTCCAGATCGGCATTGTTGGGCAAATCGGCAATGCGCGCGGTAAAACTTTGCGTATCGCTTGCGACGGTAATTGTGCCGTTTTGCACCGTAACCGTCAATTCCACATAGCCCTCGACGTCCTTAGTTACGGCAAACCCGTATTTGGTCAAAGTATCTTTACCCACAAACAGTCCCACGTCGCCACTGTTCCACACCGTAATTGTCAACGCAGAGCCTTGGTGATTGACGTCGGGCGCAGACTTGTAAAACTCAAACGCCGCAAAGCCGCCGCCATACAAATTGTTTGCAGCCTTTACGCGGAACTTTGCCGCAAAGTTGCGATAACGCCCCGTTGCGATTGCCGCGCCTGCGTCCCAGTTGAGAGTTGTCGAACCGTCGATTACAAGGTTACCTTCGTCGATATAAATCTGTCCGTTGTAGCGGTTTAGCGTGGCAAGACTGCCGTTTGTAGCAAAGTCGTTACGATAGTTTCCGCTAGCGTCCGAAGCAGGCACGTCCGCATTGGCAGGGATAGGCTCGTCAAGTGCGATGTCGGTGTACAAAGCCAACCCGGTAACGTCAACTGCGCCGCTTACCGCATATCCGCGCAGATTGTTAAGCTTGATACCGGCGTTTTTACTGTAAAAACTCATCACTCCGTTGTACTGTCCGTCGGAAGTGTATTCCAGTATACGCTCATACATAGTTACATTGTAGTTTTGCTCGGCATTGTAGTCGATTTTGTCAATCGTCAATTTGCCGCCGATGTACCGCACTACCAGGTAAACGCTGGAAATATTGGCAATGGTCGTTTGTTGGTTCTTAACCTTTTCCTCACCATTTTCGTACACGGATACCCTGCCGCGATCGTCAAAGCGCACCGACAGTCCGTCAAGATAGTAACTACCGGCATTTTTGCCGAGTGACAGCACAAAGTAACCGCGTGCAATAGTGTTGATACGATTTAGTTGCAGGTTAAAGCCCAGCGCAACGTCGTTCAATCCCACATCGCGCATTGACACATAGTTGACATCGTTGTCCGACGACAGTTCCAGTTTGGTATTGCCGCCTTTTTGACTGACGTAAAACCGTCCGTTGTGCAATGCGTAGTTGCCGCTAGGCTTATATGTGTTGTAACTGCCCAACTTGTAAGTGGCATTTGCCGACACGTAAGCCGTGTAACCCGATTTTGTCGTGCGATTGTCGAAAGACAGCACCATGTCGTTGTTTTGGTCGTACACGTATACATGCTTTCCGAAGGCGCGAACCGTAAATCGATATTTTTCGTTGCACGCCGTAGCCGTTGCCTTTTGCGACAACACTTTGCCGTCGGGCGAGTTGAGAGTCAATTTGTCTCCGTAGACACGGAAAGTGTAGCCGTCCGCAATGCCCGTCGCCGAGTTGTCGAAGGAGTAACCTACATAGGCGTTGTCATCGGCAAACTTTGTCGGCACCATGGTAAAGGTAGTTGTAAAATCACGCGCCGAACCGACGAGAGAATACATCGTGTCACCGTTCAAGTCCCGTTGACAAACGTAGCCGCGTTCGTAGGCAAAACCGTTGCCCTTGCCGACAATGTACTTCAACTCGATGAAAGAATCCAGATATGCCTGCGAAGAAAAGTCGATATCTCCGCTTGTAAGGTAACTTTTCACATTACTCTCGCCGTCACCCATTGCAAAACGCGTTGCCTGCAATGTCTGGTCGGAAGCGTTGACAAGTCCGACAAAAGTTTCGCAATAATTTACATTGTACTCGCCGACATTTGTAATGCCGTCGCTCGTTACAGCCAACGCTTTGTAGTGAGTACCTGTCTTTTCCAGTTGCAAGGTCAACCGACCTGCAGGTAAATCTACATCGGCATAGGTTGCGACAATGCCATTAAGTACGTGCGCAAGTGCAATTTTGCCGTTGTTGTCGCCCAACAAAATGTAGTCGCTTTTGTTTTGGTACACTACCAACCCGTAGAAACCGCTGCTCTTGACATAGTTAAGCGTTGCTTGCACGGTAAAATCGCCGCAGTGTGCGCGAGTCAGCACAAAGGTAGGTTTGTCGCCGACAGCAACGTTCAACGAACCGTCCGACACCGACACGGCCGATTGTTCGCCGTCGACAAAAAACTGACTGCCGAGAGATTTGTCGAAGTCGCTAGCGTACTGCTCCGCCTTGGATTCCACGCCGAAACCGATTCGGCAATTACTGGACAAGGGCGCAAAACCGAGATAAATGTAGTAGTCGAATTCGAGTTGTTGAGTAAAGCCGTCAACGATAACGCCGTCAACGGTGGTTACGAAAGTATTATCATCGTTACGCGCCACCGCCACAGTCGAACCGTCTGTATAGTTGACCGTCTTGCCATAGGTAATTTGTCCGTTGTAAACAGTCACCTGTTGCAAAGTGCCTTTGCCCACAACCACGCCGTATGCGTCGGAAATGGTACTTGCTCCGTTACGGATAAGCAGAGCAAATTTGCCGTCCTTGGACAAATCGATTACCGTTGCGCTTGCCTGATAGTTGTTAAATCCGGGGCGGTAAACAAACCTTGACGACAACTCGCCGTCCCCGTCAAGAGTAAACGTGCCGTTACCGTCGGCATGTACGGACGTTTTATCATTTGCGCCGCTTAACGATTCCAAAGTTGCCACAAAGTCGGTTTTAACTGCCTTACTTGTCAGTATTGTACCGACGGGCAATATGTCGAGCGTAATCTTTTGTCCCTGTACCACATATTCTTTACCGCTGAAATAGTCGTACAGTTTGCTGCCGTCGGGCAGGTTGAGCTTGTCAACGGACAGCACAAAATCTTTTGCAGAATGAGCATTTCTGTTTAGTACCGTTACGCACACGTCGTCCGCAAAACGTGCATATGCGTAGATGTCGTCGGGATTGTCGGCGTAGTCACTGTACAGGTTGAGGAAACCGCCGGTACGGTACTCGTCGGCAAACTCATTGCGCACCGTGGCAAGAGCTTTGATAAAGTTGTACACGTCGTAGTCGTAGGTAGAACTGTCCCAGTTCATGGACGTGTAGAATGAATTTGTCATGGTGCCGAGGTCTGTAAGCCTGGTTGCCTCACTGCCCGTTTCTTCGTTGAAGTACACACAAGGCGAACCGACGTAGGTCATCATAAGCAGATACGCAGACATGTAGCTTACTTTGTCGTAACCGATTTGCTCGTAAAAGCTCTTGGTGTCGTGAGTGGTCAAAAAATTATACAGACTGTTTGTCACTCCGCGCGTATATGATCCGAACACTGCGTCACCGAGTGCAGTAGCCAGCACCGAAGCATTGGACGTGTTACTGCACCATGACAATACCGCCTTCTGGAAGTCGTAATTCCACTTGGAATCGAGTATGCCGTCGGTAAGTTGGTTCATATCGGCGTGCTCGGACAGAAACAGCACATCCTCGCTTATTTGTTTGAGATAGGGTCTGATGTCCTGCAAAATCTCAGTTGCCGTTTCCCAATTGTCCGCTCGCGAGCCTGACAGCGTGTTACCCACATCCATACGCCATGCGTCGATACCGAAAGTGATAAGGTATGTCAGCATAACGGACTGTTCGTCGGTGTAGATGGTTTCGCGCGTGATTTGTTTTGAAAAGTCTATCAGTCCGCCGCTCCACACGCTTTCCTTTACGTTGCCTTGTTCGTCGCGCTGTACGAAGTTGTAAAACGCATCCTTGACCAAATCGGGGTACTTCTGCGTGACGTTGTACAGAATGTTGTTGACGTTGCAGTACTCGAATACTGCGTCGAGCATTATTTTCAGTTCGTCATCGTGCAGTGCCGAAACGAGTTTCAACAATTCCACGTCGTTGCCCAGCGCAGAGTCTATCTGGTAGAAGTCGTAGCAACCGTAGCCGGCATTGTGATTGGTAACCCAAAACGGATTGACAAACAAAGAACCGACTTTAAGCGCATTGGCAAGATACTCTTCTTTGTGAGTTATACCTCCGAGATCACCGCCGAACCACTCACCGAGCGTACTGTTGTGTCCGCCCCACGGCGTTTCGAAGTCAGTGTTTTCGCCGCTGTTGACGCCGGTTTTGTCGTTGAGAGTGTCGGCATTGTAGAAAGACTCCGGCATCACCGAGTACCACAGTACGCCCTGGCTCCATGCAGGCGTTCTGAAGTCCGGCAACACCGCCCAATCGCCCGACGTGGACACTGCCGCGTCCGAAGACAATCCTTCGCGATTGTAGTACGCCTTGTCCACATTGTTCTGCACGCAGAATTTGTAGTTGTAAGGCGCACCGTTAGCAGGCACGGTGCCTATCCAGTAGTCGTAGAGTCCCGTAGGATCGACCTTTTCCCATGTCATATGCGCCGTATAATATACGGGGTTTACGCCGTTGTAATCAAACGTGTACAGTATGTCGGCACTTTTTGCCGAACCGTGCTTGACTTTCAACCGCAGTTGCAGGTTTTCGCCGCTTGTAGGTTGAATGTCGGAAACGTACTCGCATGCCTGATCGTGGAACAAATCGCCGTCGGCAAGATACTTGTTGCAGTTTTTCTCCGAATAGCCGCTGCCACCGTTTTGCGCAAGTTGCACAGCACCGACAACGACGCCTGCGCAACCCAGACAAAACAATGCGACGATTATGCTTATACTAATTACTTTTTTCATGGTTTTCTCCGTAATTATCCCTTTACCGCGCCGCCCGTCATGCCTTGGATAAAGTACTTGGAAAAGAACATATACACAATTACCATAGGTATTGTCATGACGGTAAGTCCTGCGCAGTACTCGCCGAACATACTTGCGTCCGCCGCCTTGAATTGCAGTATCTTTAGCGGAAGCGTGTACACGTCCTCGTTGCCGAGTGTTGTTATCATCGGCCAGAAAAACTCACTCCATGCCGACTGAAACGACATCACCGCAATCAATGCAATTACCGGGCGCATCAAAGGCAAGTCTACCTTCCAAAACATTGTCCACACGCCGCAGCCGTCGATAAACGCGGCCTCGTGTATGTCGCTCGGAACGTCTTTGAGATAGTTGCTGCCGAGCATTATGCCAAGACTCGGAAAACCGATAAGGCACGGAATAATCAGCACCCAGTAGGAATTGAGCAATCCCAGCTTGTTGTACAGCAGAAACAGCGGAATGTATGTCAGCTCGCCCGTAAAAAACATCGTGATTACCGACAGCGACTTAAACAACTGGGAGCCTTTGAAACGTATTACGCTTATCGCAAAACTGCCGAGTGCGGAAAATATCACCGTTGCGACAACGCTTATCGCAGTGATGACCACACTGTTGCCGAACGCCCGAAACAAGTTGTTGCTTTTAAGCACCGTAACGTAGTTACCGAACGACACCGCAGAGAAGTCGATGAGTATCGGGTTTTTGACGTATTCTCCGTAACTTTTAAGCGATGTCGCCACAACGAAATACACAGGGAACAATATACTGATTGTGATTACCACCAACAGAAAGATAAGCCACGACTTCAACACAACGTTGACCACTTTGCTTTTACGCTTGTTTGTCCACACGTCAATCACGCTCCTTTCTGTTCATGGTTTTGTTGACGACCACGGTAATGACGCCCAACACCAACGCCAACACAATTGACATCGTAACCGACTTGCTGAGACTGATGTTGCTTATGTCCTTGCTGCCCAGACCGATCTTGTATATCAGCAACGCCACGGGCGTAAGATTACTCGACAAGTTGCCGTTGGTTTGAAAAAGGTAAAACAGGTCAAACGACTTGATACCGCCGATTATGGACAAAATAACGTTGAGTATCGTTGCCGAACGCAACAACGGCATAAATATCTGCGTGATGAGCTGAAACTTGTTTGCGCCGTCAAGCTTGGCAGCTTCCACCACGTCGTTAGAAATGTTGGACATATTGACAAGATAAATGACCGTAGTGATACCGACAAACCGCCAGGTGTTGGTTGCGACAAGGCAGATAAACGCCACAATGTCGTTGCCCATCCATTGAAACGGCGGATTTTGCAAACCGAAGATAATGTTGAGAATACCGTTTTCGTCGCCGCTGTACATCATTATCCACATTGCCGACACCACTGCGCTCGGCAGCACCACAGGCAGATAGATAAGCGTGCGGAATATGCCCTGCAACCTTGCGGACAAAAAATACAACATTACGGCAAGCAGAAATCCCAACGCAGTCTGTACAAGAGTGGACACCACCGAAAACCCGAGACTTACGCCGACAGCCTGCCAAAAGCCGCTTGCCTGCTCGTTGAACACCCACTTGTAGTTGTCAAGTCCCACAAAGCCGACATTGGCAGTGTTGATCTTGAGATCGGTAAAACTGATGATTACCGACAACACCAACGGAAAAATTATCGTAATGGTCGCGCCGATAATCATCTGACTCGAAAACAAGTACCCTTTTAAGTTTTTATGCTTTATCAGCGAATACTTTTTGTTTTTCATCTGTCAGGATCTTATGTCGAGCCAACTGAAATCGGAGTCCCAGTTGTACTTTACGGTGGGATCGACGGTGGTCAACCCGGCTTCGCTTATGGCTTGTTTGTATCTGTTGTAGATGGCAACGGCAACGTCCTTGCCGGTAGTATCCTTCTTTTTACCGAGAATATAGTTTACTACGTCCTCGCTGTTTTTGGTATCGATATTGCTTGTAGAGTAGGCAATGTCATTTTTGATAAACAACGATTTGCCACAGTCGCGCATGGCGTAGTTGACCGCCTTGTCACGGTCGGTCTTGTAGTCGATACCGTCGACAGCCATTATCGAATTTGTTTCGTCTGCGAAGTACTGACTGACCGTCCTGCTTGTAAGATATTTAAGAAACCGTACGCATGCTTCGGGATACTTGCTGTACTTGTACACGCTGAACCCGTCGTAGTCGCTTGTGATATAAGAGTAGTCCACTCCGCTCGGGGCAGGTATAGCCATGAAGCCGAGTTCCATGTCCTCCGCATCGTTAAGCAAGTACAGATTGTTGTTGTTAAGTATCACCATGGCGGCGTTGTTTTCGATAAAGTTGCGCACTGCCGTTTCCTTGCTTTTGCCTTCGCACTGACCGAAGTAGCCTTTGCTGTTCCAATCTTTCAGCTTGTCCAGCATTTTGCCTTCAAGCTGCAAGTTTTGGTCGCTGTTGGTAATACGTCCTTGCGAATAGGCGGGATCCTTGTAGGAACCGAGTTGCAACTCGGAAAAGTTTTGAAAAGCCGTGTACAGTCCCGTCAGCGAACCGCCCGTAATGCCAGTTACGGCAAGAGGCGCAAAAGACGAGCTTTGCGACAATGCACGCAATGAAGCAAGCGTGGATTCGAATTCCTGCAAGTTGGTAGGCACGGCAATATTATTGTCCTCGAACAACGTTTTGTTGTACACAAGTACTTCGGCAGTACAACGGAAAGGCACGCTGTAATGCTTGCCGCCGACTTTTGCAAGATCCCACGCTTCGCCATCGTTTTTAAACTCCGTCGACCAACCGCTCATGTAGTCGTCAAGCGGCAAACAAACGTCGTTTTTGACGTAACCTGCGACTTGATTGGTCCAGTAGAAGAACACGTCGGGTACCGACGAAGAGATTACTTGCGAATTGAGATAACCTGGCACGTCGGAGTAGTTGCTGACAACCGTTTCTATCCGCACGTCCTTGTTTTCCGACATAAAGTCGTTGACGATTTTGGTAAACTGCGGCGAGCATTCGCTCCATATATGCAGAAATTTTATTTTTTTGATTTGTACGCGCTCGCCCGTATCGGGGTCGATATACGAGTCGTCGGTGCATGCCGTCAGCGCAAACAGACTCATTACCACAAGCACAACAGCCAAACAAATAGCAAAAAACTTTTTATTCATCTACATTTCCTCCTTACAAGAAGCACTACAGCATAGGCAACTGCGCCGACAATCGCCACCGAACCGATGACAACAAGCGTAATACCGGCGGCGTTGTCCGCCTTTTGCGGAATAACGACGGTTGTTATGTCCTCGGTGTTGTAAACGTAGTCCTTGCTGTAATCGGGGTAATCGGGTTCCACAAAATAATAAATACTGTCGTAGTCGACAAGGTACTTCATTTCGAAGTCGTACATCTCGGCGTCTATATCCATAAAGTTTACACCGAAACAGGGCGTAAGGTCGGACACCTTGACGATTGCGGTAACGTCGTCGCTACCGTATGCCGACACGGTGTAGCCTGCCAGTTCGAAGCACTGCTTGCCGTCGATGTACACATGCAGTACGCCGCCCGTAATTACCGCTTCGAGCGTATACTCCGTGTCGGGTGCGATTGTCAGTCCGCAAGTTATTTCGTAAGTAAAGTCATATGGCGTAGAAGTGCAGAAGTACATTGCCGCCTGTCCGCTTGCGGGGATGATGTTTGCCGAAACATATACGGTTTGCCCGAGTACCGTCGTTTTGCCGACAATGATACCCAGCGTACGATTGGATTCCGCCGCGGAAGTCAGTTTGAAGTGCGCCTTGTAGTACACGTCTGCACCTTGTGTAGAGAATTGCTTACCGTCCTTGACAAGAGTGTTACTGCCGAAAAAGTCGTTGTTAAAGTAGTTTACGGCACGCAGCCAACCGCCACCGTACTTCATACGAGCAACGGTACCATCAAACGTCAGTCCGTTGTCGCCGTTGTTGCGTTGATTGCCGGATATTTTTACCGTTGTTTTGCCGAATATATTTTCTCGGTCGGAGTTTCGTGCTTGCTCCAACTCGTTTTGTCCGTATCTGACGGGAGCATAAACGCCGCTGTCCAGATACTTTACCGTGAGGTTGGATACGGTAGCGTTTATGTCCATGAAGTTGACCCCTGCAACGGGGTTGAGTTTGGTAAGATCGATTTGCGTGCCGTCCGTAAAAGTGACTTGCTTGTATGTCGTGCCGCCCAACCTGAAGGAGCCGTTTACGTACACGTCCACACCATTTGCCGTTTTTAGCACCGACAAACGATAGGTTGTGTCGTTTTTAAACTTTTGCGTAAGGACAAAAGTTGCATTGGCGTCTGCCTCGCCGCCAACCTTTTTGTAAAAGTAAAACACAAGGCTGTTGTCTTTCGGTTGCAGATTAACCGACACATATACCGTTTCGTCGGTATCGGGCAGCACATACCTGCCCAGCACAATGCCCACGCAACGATAGTCTTGCGCGTCCGCCCACCTGACGTTGCAATCGTAATACACGCCGAGAGCGCTCGTGGCCGTTTCCGCACCGTCAAGCACCACTTTGTTTTGCGCAGTCAACTCGTTGCCGACAATCGTGGTACTGCGTAGCCAATTGCCCGTGTACGTCATTGTATACGTGCCGTCGGCATAGGTCATGCCATTGTCGTTGACGTCGCGCAGATTTGCCGAAACAGTACCCTGCGCAAGGTTCGCATTGGTAGAGTTCTGTCCGTCGGCAAGAGTGAATTCCTGCCCGAATACGACAAACGGAATTGCCACAAACAGCAATGCCGTTATACAAATCAATATCAACGCCGTTTTAATTCTTGTAGAAGAAGTCATTTTTGCCTCGTTTTTACCGAAGTTTTGCGCCTTGTAATACAAAACGCCGTAGTTTGATTACGTACAGATAGTTATGCCGATGCCGGCGCGGGCGCATGGGCAGTTTGCCTGATATGACAAACTGCCCGATACGATTTGTTGTAATGATCAGTTCCAGTTTCCTACAAATTTGTCGCCTTCGACCGAAGTTACGCTAAACGTGCCTTTGCCGCCGACAAGAGTCAGTTCGTATGTTTGTCCCCAACCTGCGTAACCGTGGTTGTCTGCCGAAGTGTCGGCGTCAAGCGCAACGCGATACAGATAAACTTTCGTTTCGCCAAGCACCGCGTCCGCAGTTACGGATGTACCGTTTACCGTGCCGATTACCTTGCGCGTAGTCATTTCTTCTTCGTTGACAAACACAATTACAAACTGTTCGCCACCCGATACGAAGTTGGGCGTGGCAGAGAAATCGAACGTTACGCTTGTGGGCAGAGGCACAATCCATTCGCCCGACCAATTACCGTCGTTTTTGGCTGTAATTACGTAGCGTGTGCAATCGTCCTGCAACACGATGTCGGAAGATTGCCCCCACCATGCGCAAACGGCTCCGTCCCAAGACAACTCCTTTGTCGAGGGATCTGTACGCAAAATTTTGAACGCGTTATATTTTTCAGTGACCGTCACGGTAATAGTTTTGCCGTTAAGCGTGGCTTTTACCCACTCGTTGTCGTTGTTGCCCTCGGCGGTATTGTAAAGATACACTCCAAAAATCTCGTTACCTTCGACAACGGGCGTAAGGTCGACGACAATACGCTTGTCCGTGCTTGAACCTGCTTCTACGGTAACAACCACCGCAACGTCGGCAAACACATACATTGTGTAAGATCCGTCGTCGGCAAGAGTAACCTTGTTTCCGTCAACAGTCACTTCCTTTACATAGTAACCGTCGGCAGCCGTAAAGGTCAACTTGATTGTAGAGCCTGTCGGAATATCTGTCAACTGCTTATCGGCAGACACTACGCAATGTTCTTCGTCGGAAAGAGTAATATCAATATCGGCAGTTGCGCCCCGAGTTGTCAATTGACCGAGCATATTGCCGCCGTTAAAATCGGTAAACACAAAGTAATTGTTGTCGCCAAGTACCACTTCGTCGGTTGCTCCCCAGAAATCGCTGTCCCAGGAAATAGGCTCGTTTTTAATAGACGTACGCAAAATTTTGAACTTTGTCATACCGTCGGGCAGTACGTGACGCGCGATTTTGTCGGTATTGAGTACGCTTTGTTGCCACTCGCTTGCGGTGTCGTTGTAGAAGTACACGCCGAAACGCTCGCCGCCCGTGTAAACGTCGGTGACATTGTAGTTGATATACACAAATTTAGCGGCAACTTCCCGACAAATCTCTCCGTTCGACTTGACCATGAACGCCGTAATTGCGTCATCCATGTCGTACTCGTCGGTTTGCTCCCACAGCGTCGTGCCGTCGCTTGCATAGCGCAGGAGTTGTACCTTGGTTGCGCCGTCAGGGATGTTGGCGGCAAACCGCTCGAACTCTACATTGGCAAGCGACACAATCTGATCGGGATCGTCCGCATAGACAAGGCGCAGTTTAAGCGTTGCTCCGTCGGCGGCATAACGTGCAAGATCATACAATTCCACCGTTACATCACGATAGGTAAAGCCCTTTGCAGGAATTTCCGTCTTAGTCGCCTCATAGTCGCCGCGCGTGCAGTAGTCGTAAGCTTCGTACCCCGGCTTGGTGTAGGTGGGTTCAACGCGTTCGTGAGTTTTGATGTCGTGTTGCAAAGCAGGAATTTCCTTGTAAGTCGTGTAGTCACACCGACTGCATGTCTCGTAAGCATTGTGACCTGCTTGTGTGCAGGTAGCGGCCACCGCTTCGTGTTGAATGGGGTCGTGACCAAGAGCAGGAATTTCTTCGTAGGTCGTGTAGTCACAGTTTTCACAAGTCTGATAGGCATTGTTTCCTGCCGTTGTGCATGTAGCCGCTACTGCCGGGTGGTCGACAAGGCTATGCGCCAACTTGGCAATTTCTTTGTAGGTTGTGTAATCGCAACGAGTGCATGTGTCGTACTCTTCGTTGCCTGCGGTTGTGCAAGTTGCCGCCGTAGCTTCGTGGTGGACAAGGTCATGTCCCAAAGCGTCAACGTCGCGAGTGTCGACATTGCCGCACTTGGTGCACGTACGTTGTTCCGAACCCGTCTGTGTGCAAGTCGGAGCGGTTGCTTGTTGCCAATCGCCGTATGTGTGCTCGCACTCAGTCGGTTGACATGCCACAAACAGTGACAGACACGCTACCGCAACAAGCAGTAAAATACCGATTCTTTTCATTGTTGTTCTCCTTGTTCTTTTATTAAATCGGCATCTGCGCCGATTTTATTTTACAGTAAACTTTGCAAACGTCACGCTGTAACTTCCTGCGACAAACCGTTTACCGTCCCATACCGAATGCGGGTCCACGTCGGTCAACACGACGTTGTCGGGGTTGTCAAACGTGTTTTTGGCGTGAACGTCCTGCGCCGAAAGCACCGACGCCGCAGACAAATTTGTCGGCTGGTCAAACATAATGTCTATGGCGAGATTTTCGTCCGTCACGTTGACGATTGCCACGTGATATGTCTTTGTGGCTTCGTCGTAAGCCACCGTGTGATACACGCCCTTTGCCTTGCCGTACTTCCCGGATTTGTACATCGGCAATTTGCTCTCGGTGCGCAAAGCCGCCGTTCCCGCAAAGTGTCCGGCAACGTAGGCAAACGGATAAAACGTCGTTTGTTTAAGTACGCCGCCGTCGTTTTGAGTAAGTATCGGCGCGATGACGTTGACAAGTTGCGCCAAACATCCGATTTTGACATAGTCGGCGTTATTTACCAATGTCAGCAACATTTCGGCAAACACCAATGCGTCGGCCATGTCGTAGTTATTTTCGAGAAGCGGCAATCCGCAAGCCCAATCTGCCTGACGATTGCTTGTGCCGTCGAAGGTGTGCCATACGTTCCACTCGTCTACCGACAAATAGACGGCTTTGTCCGAACGACGTCTGCGTTTCTCGTCGATTATCAGTTTTTTGCCACGCGCAATGTAATCTTCAAAACTCCGCCCGCTTGCCAAAAACTCCTGCAAACTGTGATCGCTTGTCGGATAGGTGTAGTAGGCGTGCATGGATATATAGTCGATGTAGTCAAACGTGCGATGCAACACTTCCTTATCCCACGCAGGGAATGTGGGCGAAAACGGTGAGTTGCTGCCACATGCCACAGTTTTGGCTTCGGGACTTATCCACTTGATTATTTTTGCTGCGTCGACAGCCGATTTAGAGTAGTCCTCTGCAGACTTGGAACACACCTGCCACGAACCGTCCATTTCGTTGCCAAGGCACCAGTATCTGACGTTGTATGGTTGTTTGTGTCCGTTTGTAATGCGTTTTTGCGCCCACATGCCTTGGTTTTGCAAGTTGCAGTACTGCACCAGGTCGGACACATCGTTCATATTGCCCGTACCAAGGTTTACCGCCATAACGGTCTCTGCGCCGACCTTGTCCGCGAAGTGCAAAAACTCATCCACGCCCACTTTGTTAGGCTCTACCGCAATCCAGGCAAGATCGATTACTTCGGGACGTTGCTCGACAGGACCGATAGCCTTTTTCCAATCGTAACCCGACACAAAATTGCCGCCGGGATAGCGGACTATCGACACGCCCATTTCGGACACAGCTTGCATAACGTCGCCGCGGAACCCCTTTTCGTCTGCCGTCGGGTGAGATGGTTGGTAGATGCCGTTGTACACCGAACGCCCCAGGTGCTCCACGAAGGAGCCGAACACCGTCTTTTCGATAATGCCGATTTGATTGTTTTTGTCTGCCTTGATAAAAAATTTGCTCATAAACTACTTGCCAATCTTCCTTTGCAACGATTTGAACCTTGCGGCACATTTTGTGCGTTTGTTCGAGTAAGTACATTTTAGCACTTTACACCGTTACAAAAAACTGCAAATACGCTTAAAAAAGTGTAAAATAGTCTCATTGACCCGTTTCCATCGGCAAATTGACAGCATTATTATCGCATAGGCAACAAGTCAACTACAACATTCCGTTCGGCGCGTCGCCGTCTGCATCAGTTCATATTGTGCTTGACAAGCATGGCTTTTGTAAAGTCGAGTAGTTCCACTGCGGCGTCATCGAGGCGTTGCTCGGTGGGGTCGGGCAGGATGTCGCGCCACACGCGGATGTCGTACCCCACTTCGTCGCCGATTTGCAAAAACGGCTCGGATACGATGTTGCGTTTGTAGCCGATGTCTGCAAGCGCGGCAAACACTTCGTCGAAGTTTATGTGTCCGCGACCCGGGACATTGCGGTTGTTGTCACCCGTGTGGAAGTGACGAAGTTTGTCGCCGACAAGGCGAATTGCGTCGCCAATGTTGTTTTCTTCGATATTCATGTGGTACGTGTCAAGATGTACGCCGATGTAATCGCTGTCCACCATTCCGACAAGTTGCAAGGCTTCCTGCGCGGTATTGACAAGCGGCGTTTCAAAGCGGTTTGCCGCCTCAACGCACACCATTACGCCCTCTGTTTGAGCGACCTTCATTACCTGACGGAGCGAATCCGCGCTGTGACAAAACAGTGACTGCTTTTCCTCCGCGCCGATGTGATAGTCGGGCACGCCCCATCCCGAATAGGTCACTCCGCTGAACAAATCGCCCTGCATGACGGCAATCTTGCGCACGATATCGCACAAATAGTTGATTCCGCCGATTCTGACATACTTGTCGCGGTTGGCAATGTCATACAATTTGTTTAGTCCAAGACTATACGACAACTCGATGCCCGCGTCGTCGGCATATCTCTTGATTGCCTTACACTCGCTGTCAGACATATCCAGCAAAGGCTGCGCCTGAAACTCCAATATGTCGAAACCCAACCTCGCCACCTTGTCGATGTAGTACTTGTAGTCGATTGTCCAACGTTTTTCCCAAAAGTTTACAAAAATTCCGAGTTTGTTCACGTTACTTCTCCTTTGGCGATGTGCCTGTTTTATAATTTTATGTTACACACGCGTGTAACCTAGTTGCAGGTAGTTGTCAAACGCTTCTTTGACAGACCACGACCACTTGCCCGAAGCAATTGCCACGTGGTGACGGTAACCGTTGACAGACATGTAGTTAAGTAGATCGTCCGATGTAAATCCGTCGCCCTCGAACACAGTACCGCAACCGAAGAAACCCTCGTCCAACCTGTCGTTTGTCAGTCTGCCGTCGGCGAAAAATGCGTACAGTTGTCCGTTTTCCGTTTTCATCGAACCGATTGTAACGTCCTGAGCTTTGACCTTGCCCACACGCAAACCCACACCGCTACCGTCGCCGTAGGATTTTTTGAACATCAGGTGTTGCTCCACGTGCGTCGCTCCGCACAGCATGTTGAGCGGAGCCGGTCCACAGTGAAACAGTACCGTTTTACTCGGGTCGTCGCCATAGTTGTTGTTGACGTCAAACAGCATGACCGGTTGTCCCGACGCCAACATCAGCGCACGCATCATCACGGCATTGTTGACGTCCAATTCGCAAGAGGCACATATGCCGCGGTCGTTGAGATCGCCGAGAACAATGCACGGCGCAATACCGTAGCGCAGTTGAAGCTCGTCCCAACAGCGTATTGCCACGGCGTCAAGGGCATAGTCGGCAATTAACTTGTCCATGGCGAGAGACAGACGGGCAATATTCTCCACCTTGATGTCCTGACATGCGCCGAAGTCGGACAAATTTCGCACATAAGCTTTGCGCTCGTCAAGTTGCCTGCCGCCGAAACCGTCCATCAGCATAAACAGACGGGACAAATCGATAGTCTCCACATTGATACGTTTGGACTGCATGGCAATCTCGTCTATGCGTACCGTTTTAAACGCCGTTGTACGCGCCCCGATTGCGCCCACCGAAAAACTGCGCATACCATTGACCACACGACACACGGCGGCAAAACGACGAATGTCGTCGGCAAAGTCGTCGGAAAGCGGAGAAACGGCAAATTTTTTGGTAAGAGTGTACTTGATGCCTGCCTGCCGCAAGACGTTACACATTGCAATCTTGCCGCAAACGGCGTCGCGACGGTGCGCAAAGTCCATTTCGCCGAGTTTGTCGGGATACGCTTGCACCAGTATCGGCACGTCAACGTCTTTCAAAGCGTAATATGCACCGTTTTCGTCACCGAAGTTGGGCAAACATACCACTATTCCATCGTACTCGCCTCGGTGCGCACGCAAAAAATCGGCATAAATTTTGCCCTCGGCAATGGTTTCCACTGCGCCGTACCGTGTAAGAGTCGGGTCAAGCGTTATGCTTTCGTGGCCACAACGCGAAATGGCCTGTCGCATTTCGGCTTGCGCCTCGGCAATGACCTCGCCCGGGAAAAAACCTCTGTTTCCGTAATACACTGCAAATTTCATATCTATCTCCTTTGGCATATGTCGCGCACATGACAAGACCTTTTTAGCAACAACCATCGACGAACGATTTTGTCTTTCATCGCCCTGCTATTACCGTAGCAACATATACCGACAACACAATAATACATTGTTTAAATCGTCGCTTATAGAAAACAACGGACCTAAAAACTGTAAAATCTTCCAAAAATGAACTATTTTTTAGTTGACGAGACGGAACAAAATAGGATAATATCTTTGTAAAAGGTGACGGCAAAGAAAACAATGACAATAGAATTTGACAAAGAAAAACTTGAAAACGTGCTGTACGACTTCTACAATCTTACCAAACTGACGGTAAGTTTGTGGGATGAGGAGCTTAATCAACTGACATTTCAACCCAAACAAATGCCGGCGTTTTGTCGCCTGATAAAACAAACAAAATACGGTTGCAAAGCGTGCCTGCAATCGGACACTGAACTGCTGAGAGAGTGTATGCGTACAAAAAAGCCTTGCTCGCATGTGTGTCATGCCGGACTCATCGATACTGCCGTGCCAATCATGCACGAAAACAAGCCGGTGGGATACATCATGTTTGGACAAATCAAGTACGCAGACTCGGTAATGGACTGTATTGCCGTTGCCGACTATGCCGAACGCGCTCAAGCCGACTACAACCTGCTTGCCGACGAGTATGCGCAAATTCCCGTGACCGACAGCAATTACATTTCGTCGGCAATGAGAATACTGCACGCCTGTACAGACTACATACTTGTGTCGCGAATGATCAGAATAAACAACATGGAATTACCTGCCAAAATAGAGACGTACGTGGAAGAACACATCAAGGACAAAATCACCGTGTCCGACGTGTGCAAAAGTTTGTTTATTTCCAAAAGTAAACTGTACCTTATTTTTAAAGACAACTACGACTGCACGTTTGGGCAATACGTATTGGAAAAGCGGTTAAAAATTGCAAAAAAATTGCTTACCACCACCGATATGCCGCTGGGCGCAATCTGCGAAGAGACAGGTATTGCCGACTACAACTACTTTATCAAACTATTCAAAAAACAAACAGGTTACTCGCCCGCACATTACAGGAAACAATTTCCGTTGCTACTTGCGACGGAAAACGACTAGTCGCACCGAGTGACCACAAGCCACGACAAACGACAATGATCGACACGGAGACTTGACAAAATGTACATTAACTTTCTGGGCGAAAACCTGATACACAAAAACATCGTTCCGAATGAATTTCTGGAAGTGATTTTGTGCGGCATAACCAACCCCAACCCAACCTACCGCATAATACACAATTTATCGCGAATATACGTATATGACTACTATATCTTCGAGTACGTAATGGACGGTTGCGGATACATAGAAACAAACGACGGCGTACACAAGGTGAGTGGCGGCGACTTGTACTTTCTAAATAAATTGAGCCGACATATCGTCTATTCCGACCCACAAACGCCGTTTAAAAAGGCATTTCTGGTACTTGACGGCAGTTTTGTGGACAGTCTTGTCAATACGTTTCATATTACCGAGGACCTGATCGTGCGCCACGTCGACGCGCAACAAGTGATGGACAGAATACTTTCATTGTGCGACTGCGAAACCATTACGCAATACGACGAAATATCAGTGGAAGTATTGAAGTTGTTTGAAATGCTTGGCAAACACAGTTACAAGCCGCAATCGAGCAACGGTATCGCGCACGTAATAAAGAGTTTCCTTGACGGCAATCTGGAACAGAAAGTCACCATACAGATGATAAGCGAATCATTGCAC
>CAKQXG010000004.1 GCA_934281515.1 uncultured Clostridia bacterium
GCAACACGCCGATGACCGTTTCCAATATCACGACGATAAAGCCGATTGTAAGGGATATACGTCCGCCGTACATAAGGCGTGTAAACACGTCCATGCCCTTGTCGTCGGTACCCAGCAGGTGATCCGGACTAGGGTCGGCGTAGGAATTTGTCGTCAGTTTGATGTACACAACTTCGGTAACCGTAGTGGTGTTGTCCCCGCTGCCGATTGTGTAAACTTGTTTAGTCGGCTCGTATGTTTCTCTGTAATCGGGTTTGTCCTCGCCCCAACGGTTGTACACAACCGGTCCGAGAAAGGAAAACAGGAACAGAAATACAATCATGATAAGCCCTACCAGCGACAGCTTACTACGGAAGAAACGCCGGGCGACAAGTCGCAACGGAGACATTTCCTGATAGGTTTCTTCCAGCACGTCGGTCAGTTGTTCGTCCTCCGAAACGGTGACCGTGGTCAACTCTTCGGCAGGCAATTGTTTATCCATATTATCCATTGTCTACCTCCCTAATTTGACCCGCGGGTCTACGATCGAATACATAATGTCGGACAACAACGTACCGATGACCGTAAGTATTGCCAAAAACATATTGTAGCCCATTACAAACGGCACGTCGCCGTCTTTTAGCGCATTGTACGCCAGACGACCGATACCGTCTATTGCAAATACCTGCTCGGTAATCATCATTCCGCCGAACAGTCCCGGCAAAATACCTGCGAGCAATGTTGCCAGAGGAATAAGCGTGTTGCGGAAAGCGTGTTTGTAAATAACCGTTTTTTCCGACAGACCCTTGGCACGAGCCGTACGAATGTAGTCGGCATTGAGCACTTCCAGCATGTTGGTACGAGTGTAACGCATCAAACCGCCGATGGACAGTATTACGCTGACAGTAATTGGCAGTATCAAGTGATACGCCATGTCGCCGAGTTTCTGCATTGCGCCGACAAAGTTGTCCGCAAACACCGCGCTACCCGACACAAGTCCGTTGACGGGCAACCATCCTAGGTCTACCGCAAACAACTTGATCATGATTGCCGCAAAGAAGTACGTGGGAAGGCTCAACCCTATCATGGTAAATATCGTCACGATGTAGTCCTGCGCCGAATATTGGTGAGTTGCCGAGCTGATTCCCAAAGGAATTGCGATAAGAAACTGCAATATCGTAGCCACCACTGCAATGGCAAAGCTTATCCACATGTTTTCGCCGATGACCTGCGCAACGGGTTTTTCGTACTTGAAGCTGTTGCCGAGGTCACCCTGCAACATTTTGCCGAGCCAACCGAAGTAACCGCCGAGTATTGCGCCGAGCTTTTCGCCGAATGACACCTTTTCGTAGGTGTTGGTCGAACCAAGTCCGTCAAGGTCGATTTTTTCCTTGGTGTTGTCTGCAACATAGTTACCGTCCGACAACTTGGTCGTGCGCCTGATCTGCACTTCTTCGCCGTCGCGATTAACCGTTTCGTAGTCGTAGCGTTCCAAAGTGTATGTACACTGCACTTCGTCGCCGTCCTTGGCGTATGTGAGCGTCAAAACGTGGTAAACGTCGTTTATCGTTGCGGTGTATTCGCCGCTGACGAATTCTGCATAAAGTTCGTCGTTTTGCACATCGGTGTCGTGGTCTTTGATCTTGACGTCCTTCTCAAATACGCCGTCGTAGCCGTCGATTTTTATACGAATACGCGCTTCCGGCGTGTACAGACCGTACAACTTTTTGAAGTTGTCCACGTCGCTACGCTTGATAGCGCCGCTTTGCAACTGCGAAGCAAACTTTATGTCGACGTAGTCGTTGGGCATCAACCGTACCATCGTGTAGATGATGACCGATACACCCAACAAAATAATTATCGATAGTAGCAGTCTTTTTACAATATACTTAAACATTTCTCTCCGTTAAAAAGCAATTTTGCCGTGCTTTCGCCCTGCCTGATTTGTAGCGAAAACCGCTCTGATCCCTGCGACGCATAATACCGTCGTGACTGGAATTTTTAAGCAAATTTGCCCTACGTATGTATTTTTTGTGCAATAAATGTGTAAAGCCCGACACAATTATTTAGTTATGTCGGGCTTTACAAACAGTCTATGTGAGAACAGAAACCTTATTCACTTGTTAGGCTGCTTATCTTTCCTTTACCACCAACGACAACAGGTGAATGTCGCTTGTCAATCCCTTGAAGGAACTTGTGTCGGTGTTAAATGTAGACGTGTCGATAAACGACGTGTTGTACACGAACATATCCTGACGTTGGTATGTGGGCAATTCTACTGCCAATTCCATTACCAGATTGAGAGCTTTCTTGTATGCCTGTGCGCGTTTGGTTGTATCTGTGGTACTACGTCCTTCGTCGATTGCGTCGGACAACAGGTTGATTAGTCTTGTTTCTTCAACGTACTTGTTGGGGCTGATCTTGATTTGTTTGTAACCCCAGTTGAGTACCGACGTTGCCTTGGAATCTTTGTGGTAAACCTGATACATATCCGGGTCGATCGTGCTACCCCAAGCTGCAGCCCAAACGGTAAGATCGCCGCTGGACAACTTGCTGAGCGCGTTGGAGTCGGTGGTTACATAGGTGCTGAATCCGACTTCGTTGAGGAATTGACTGGACTTGTACATTGTGGTAAATGCGGGGTGGTCGTCGGTTTCGCCTGCAATGGTAAATACGTAATCCAGAGCCGCACCGTCGATTTCCAGCACATTACCGTTGAACACTGCACCTGCGTTGGTGTCGCTGATCCACGGGTTGGACAGTCCGTCCATACCGCCTGCCTTGATGAGACCGTAGATAAACTCTTTCTGTTCGTCGGACTTAAACATCTCACCGGCTTTCTTGCCCTTGTACTCGACAAACGCCTTGTAGTCGGGGTTGACAACATCCAGATCTTCTGGAATAGGATCGCCAATATAGGGGTAGTATGCCGTGCATCCCTTGGGGTAAGCCCAACTGGACTTGGACATCGAACGGTAGATGGGTTCTGCCATTCCTCTGTAGTACTTGGTGGTTTCGCTGGTGTCCATCGTGTGCATGATCGCCTGACGTACCTTGATACTGGGCACCTTGCCTGCATTGATACCGATGTAACCGTAACCGGATGTTTCTATTTCGGTATGGTCGTACGGTTCTTTCTTGTTTCTGCGAGCGTTTATTTCGTCAATCTTTTCCTGCTTGGCGTTGGGTTCGGCAAAGTGAATGTCGCCTTGATACAGTGAGTTGAGCATTTGTTGCTCGGAAACGACCTTGTAGCGGATCTTCTTAATTTTGGCTACGCTTGCGCCTGTAAAGTCGTAGTAGGGGTTGCGTTCGTAGTAGATAACGGCTTTGTCGTAGAAATCGCCGTTGGAAATGTTTTCGATACCGCCGCTCGCCTTACTTGCAGCATACGGACCTGCGCCCACGGGCACACCGATTTTGGCAGGATCCTTGACAACTTCGTTCATGAAAGATTGCGAAGCATATTCCACGCCGAATTCATTTACAAAGTTAAACGCTTTAATATAGTCCTTTTTGACGCCGCCTTCTTCCTTAGCCCAACCTGTGGACGAGTAGTAGTACATCGGAGCAACGGAGAAAGCAAAGTTCCAGATAGCTTTGGGGTCAACGCCGTTGATTGTGACGCTGAGTACCTGGTAAGTATCCTTGATAAATTCTCCGCCGACAACGTTTCCGCTACTATCCTTTTTCGTTTCGTAAGCCTTGGGGTATACATTGCCGTTGACTGTTACGGATTCGTCCATATTGGCGAACTTGATACCGGTAATGTTGGGGAACTTTCTTTCGTTAGCGTCGACGGAACGTTCCATTTCGTCGTTGACGATGTAGTCAAACAACGTATTTGCCGTTTGCCAACCGGTGATCACCTGTACAAACTTGTCGGGAACAACGTCATCAAATACAAATTGACGAATTTCCGTTTCGCTCATTTTGGCCGTAGCGTCACGATCCGAGAAACTACCCCAGTCTATCGTGCCGTTGCCGTCGCCTTTGTCACCTTTGGGGTTCCAGGTAATGTAACCTTCGTTGTAAAGGAACATCTCGTTGTCGTTGGCAAAGGGTTGTTTGTGTTCTTTGTTGTTCTTGTCGCGAAGTACAAATTCCTGCCATGCGTCCTTGGAATTTTTGTAATCGTCAACCAATTCTTTCTTGAAGTACTCTATCGCTTTGTCGTAGTCGGCAACAAGGAAATCGGTATTTTCGTTTTCTTCGTCGGCGGCGTACGCTACCAATGCCTGACGGAAAGTTTGCTCGGTAAGCATGTCGCCGTCGTCGGAAGCCTGTTCCTGCACGTAGTCGGTAGCGTCGATCAGTGCGTTGATACGAGTGATTGCTTTACGCTCGAATTGCTCGAAGTACTTGTCCTGCCACTCCTTGTTTTCTTGTTGAGTGCGGTATGCCTTCAAACCTACGATGTCCGTACTGTACATTGTGCTGCTGCCGGTGTAGGCAGGGTCAAGGTACACGTACATGTTGAACAACACGTCCTTGATAGTAAGCGAGCTACCGTTGCTGAAGCGAATATCGTTTTTAAGAACGAAGTAGTAGGTTGTGGTCAGCGGTTTGCCGTCCTTGTCCTTTTCGGTGCTTTCGCGTTGCTCGAAGTCCTTGGTTACGACGGTTTCGTTGTCGCCGTAGGCGATGTTGCCGTCCTTGTCGTTGGTAAGCATGCTTACCTGTGTGGGACCGATAACGTTGCTGTCTGCGCCCGTCGTCGAAAAGAAGGGGTTAAACACTTGGTCAACGTCCTGCGAAGAGAACACAAGCGCATTTTCTTCGTTGTCGTAATACTTTCCTTCCTTGGTGCATGCAACCATCGGCAATACCGTTGTAAGCAACAGCACTACTGCCAGGACGATGCAAACCATTGCTTTTTTGTTTGTTAAATTCATGGCTACTCTCCTTGTTGATAGGTTATTGTTCCTGTGCAACACGTTACGGTTGTGATTTCGTCGGAACTGACAAACAATGCGTCTGCCGTTGTCGGCTTAACAACCTTGGTTTCGTCAACATTTGTGCCGTAGGTAACGTTGTAGTTTACGACAACATTGTTGAAGTTGCACTTGTCTACATATGCGCTCAATGGGGCTATGTAGATGTTGTTTGTTTCAAACCCTTTTGCAACGGCGATCCTGACAGACACGTTGTCAAACGTGACGTTGTCGAAGTTGCAGTTGGTCATGCTCCTGAACATCGAGCCGTAAAAACTCTTTTGGTCGGGATTTTCAATGTCGGCTTTCAACTCGCCCTTGCCCATGAAACCCAGATTGTTGAGTTTGAGCACAGAGAAGTTGCTGACCGTGTGATGTTTGTCACCTGTAATGTTTTTATTTCGAATGTCCGTCGGCAAAACAAGCGAACGACCATTCATATCGATATCGGTAGTGAGATAGATATTGGCAAATCCGAATGCCGTTGCAAAATCATCCGGCGTGGACACAATCGTGTAGGTACCCTTGATGTACTCGCAAATAATGTCGACGTTGAGCGTTTCTCCGGATGGGCGCTTGCCTTCGGCGCCGTCGTCTCCGCGTACCATACCGTCGGATTCGGTGTAACGAAGCAATGTGTAACCGCTACGTTTACTTACGCCGTCAAGATCGTAAAACGGTTCGTTTTCTTCGACGGAAATTTTGCCGAGAGACACAAGCTTGTCGGGATCGGTCTCATCGCGGTAATACAGCGTGTAAGAGTAGTTGGTTTTCTCCTTCCACCCTGCATACAACGTCGTGCTGCCGTCGGCAGCAATTTCGTCGCGGGCGAAATCCCACAAATCGGCCTGATCGAAGGTGCCGTCCTCACTTATCGACTTATACCAGCCGACAAGATCGTACTTACTGCGCGTAACTTCCTTCTTGGACAGGTCGCCAAGCGGTTTTATAACACGTTTTGCCCCATCAGGGTAGTTGTAGTAGACCTCCACCGCCGAAGTACTTGTACGGTATTCTCCGCCCTGCAAGTCAAAAGTAACCTTTATCCCTTCGGGCGCTTGTTCGCTGTTGCATGCGACAAGCACACTTGCCACAAACACCAGCATCAATATCGAAAGCAGTAATTTCCTTTTCATAGCTATCTCCGTGTACGGAATGAGAAAACTGCCGCAAGGGCATTCTTCCACTTATACCGTACATTGTATTGTACAACTTTTGTCGGGGTACGTCAAACAAATATCGAACGATTACAGACATTTTGCGCCCGATTTTGCCAAAGTTATCCACAAATTTGCTAAATTTGCACACTGTTCAACTGCATCGACTCGGAAAACACATAGAATATTTAATATAATATCGTCAATCTCAATAACATTAAATAATGCAAAAACACCGCAGGGCGATGCCTACGGTGTTTTGTTTGCAGTAAATGTTAGTCCTTGACGTAACGAGAGATAAACTCGGGCAACTCCTCGCGAGTGCCGCTGGCAGTAATTACAAACTTGATGCCGAATTCGTTGCTCAACGCGTCGATACCGTCGTAGAACTCCTGAAGCTGACTGATGTTGCAATCCAACAGACGAGTAAGTCCGTCGATGAAAACAAGCTCGATGTCGTAGTTGGCGGCAAGCATACCTTTGACGAACGCAAGCACCTGGCTTTGCGTGGTTAGGCCGTAGTGCGAAGCGTCCACAAGACGGATAGACGTGTCAAGGTCGTGCATGCGGTGATTGGTACGATCCAAGTACACCACTACGCCCTTGGCTTCCTTTGCGAGAGTGTTAGCTTCTTCAACTATTCTTTTTGTTTTGCCGCTGCCTTTGCCACCGTAGATAATCTGAATCAATGTAGTGTCCTCCAAAAAACTTTTACACCAAGGCGGTTCGTTGCCGCCCACTGTGTCTATATTGTAATACATTTTGAAAAAGATTTCAAGTCCCACGGCAAAAATAAAAAATTTGTTTAAAAATTCACCGCAAGCGCGTACTATGCTGGCGCAAACTCCCGATTTGTCCGTATCAGGCGGCATGCCGCCACTGCAGCGTCGTGGGCAGACTAGTCAAAATATACTCTTTTCGTTGCATACACAGGGTCGCTGGTCGCGTCTATGCCGAGCTTGCGGAACACCTTTGCGTCGACGTGCGGCGGTATCACCGTCATATGTACCTGACATCCGCGCAGATTGCAAAGTTGTTTAAGCGCAAGCTCTGCCATCGGATTGACGGCGGCAGACACCGACAGCGCAATCAACGCTTCGTCGATGTGCAACTCGGCAACGTAGTCGCCAAGGCAGTCGATTTTTAACTTTTGTATCGGTTGCAATGCGCTAGGGGCAATCAACTTGACGTCGGGCAACCCGGCAAGCGCTTTGAGCGCGTTAAGCATCATGGCGGAAGCACACCCCAGCAAAGACGACGCGCGCCCTGTAACAATTGTACCGTCGGGCAGCTCCATTGCCGCGGCAGGGCAACCGCATTTGTCTGCGTAGTTGCGTGCGGCGACAACAACCTTGCGATCCTCGGGTTTGAGATTGAGTTTGCCCATGATGATGCCTAGTTTGTCCACAACGGCGTTGCTGCCCAATCCCTTGCGCGCCGACACAACGGCGTTGAGATAGCGACGGATAATTTCCTGCTTGCCCGCATCGCAACAAACTTCGTCGTCTTCGATGCAGTAGCCTGCCATGTTTACGCCCATGTCCGTTGGCGAACTGTACGGCGATGTGCCCAGCACGCGAGTAAATATGGCGTTGAGCACGGGAAACACTTCCACGTCGCGGTTGTAGTTGACGGCTTGTTTGCCGTAGGCTTGCAGGTGCCACGGGTCGATCATGTTGAGATCGTTAAGGTCGGCGGTCGCAGCTTCGTAGGCGATGTTGACGGGGTGGGTAAGTGGCAGATTCCACACGGGAAAAGTCTCGTACTTGGCGTAGCCGCTACGGATACCGCGCTTGGCGTCGTGATACATCTGCGACAGACAGGTCGCCATCTTGCCGCTGCCGGGCCCCGGGGCAGTGACGACCACAATGTTGCGCGACGTCTCGATGTAGTCGTTTTTGCCAAAGCCGTCGTCCGACACGATGTGTTCCACGTTTTGCGGATAGCCGTCTATGCGGTAGTGACGATACACGCGTATACCGTGTGCGCGTAGTTTGTTTTCAAAATTGACCGCCGCAGTGTTGTCCTCGGCGTACTGCGAGATGACTACGCTGCCAACAAAAAGTCCGCGACCGGACAGTTGGTCGTACAGGCGCAGCACGTCCTCGTCGTAGGTAATGCCGATGTCGCCGCGCAATTTGTTTTGCGCAATGTCCACCGCGCTGATGACGATGACCACTTCCACATCGTCCTTCATTGTGGACAACATGATCACTTTGCTGTCGGGTTTGAAACCGGGCAACACACGCGAAGCGTGAAAGTCGTCGAAGATTTTGCCGCCGAACTCCAGATACAGCTTACCGCCGAAGTCGTGTACTCGCTCGGCAATCTTTTGCGATTGCAACCGCAAATACTTGTCGTTGTCGAATCCCTTTTTCATTTGTTTTCCCTCCAAGGAGTAAATCTGCACCTGCGCGGCATTGTGCCACTTAAAGCGTCGATGCGTCCCGCTTTGTATAGTTTAAATACACAAAGTGCCGCTTAATGTGAATATGCCGAGTGTTACGCAACTTTCTGTTTGTCCCGCCTTCGATATGCGGAACAGATAACCTGCTACAAGTTGCGTTATCGCTACATCACTACTCGCCGACACTCGATTACTCCGTCGACGAAACGCATTCATCAAAACGTCACGTTGTTGCGCAGGAAGTAGAAGTCGTATATTTGCTCGCCGCACGGAATTTGCAATATGCGCTTA
Source organism: uncultured Clostridia bacterium (assembly GCA_934281515.1). GTDB lineage: Bacteria > Bacillota > Clostridia > Christensenellales > CAG-314 > Fimimonas. Next base: position 8,769 of record CAKQXG010000004.1, read on the forward strand.
TGCAGCCCTTCCATGTCGTAAGGGACGGATATACGGCGGTAGTTCCATGCGTTGTCGTCGTACTCTATCACTATGCCGCTTGCGTTCGGCTCGGGGTGACACCCTACACTGCCCACGTCGACATACAGCCGTTTGCCCACAATGTCGCACGGCTCGTGCTTGTGTCCGAAAAACACTGCGTCGCAGTCCCACCCGTCAAAAATCTCGTCAAACTCTTCCGCGGTGGGATGGTGACGAATGGGTGTAAACCAAAAACTTTGTTTATCGAAATTTTCACGGTCGTAGGCGTAATGCACAAAAAGAATCTTTTTGCCACCGCAAATACGTTCGGTCGACATAGGAAAACTGTCCACCAACGCGCGGTCGGCTTGCGAAAGACTGTCAAACACATACCGTTTGTGCGCTGTCGGCACGTGCGACAATTCCTTTGCAATGTAGTCGTCGTACAGGAAGTCCTTGTCGTGGTTGCCAAGCAACATAGTCACGCCGCGCGAAGCAAGCAGGTGCAGGCACTCGGCAGAGTCGGGTCCCATGTCCACAACGTCGCCGCAATGGATAATTTCGTCCACATGCTGACGGTCAAGTTCCGCCAAAATCGCCGTCAACGCAGGCAAATTGCCGTGCACGTCAGTGATTACGCCGATTTTTTTCATTTTGCACTCTCCTTTTGTTTCCGCAATCCGTCGACAAATGCCGCTTTTACAAGTAAAATACGCTTACGGGCATCCTGCGACATTGTCGTATCGAGTAAAACAATACCTTACTACTATACCAAATTACCGCCGAAATTGCAAGTTGCCCGTCTGTAATTTTGTGCGAAAAAATCCGCAAAAAAGTGTACGTAATCCATTGCCTTTTGCAACAAAATGTGATACAATATTTAGGCGTTGAAAGGCGGCGCACCGCAACGACGGTGACAGACTGCACCAAACGACGTACACTACGGGGGCATAGCTCAGTTGGTAGAGCGCTTGAATGGCATTCAAGAGGTCAGGGGTCCGACTCCCCTTGTCTCCACCATACGAAAAGCATAGGTTTGATACAAATTGTGTCAGACCTTTTTCTTTGCAGATAGGAACATTTATCCTTTCCGCCACCAAGTTTCAGAGTCTTGTAGAAGTGTCAAACGGCATTTCTATGAGGCTCTTTTTCTTTTTAGATATTGCTACGGAACGAAGCCTTATCAACGGGACGATAGGTATTGTTACGGAACGATTGATATTTTTTTATAAAATCTCATTTTAGTCTCGACATTATTCCTCAGTTTATTTGATATTTTCTCAAAAAGTGCTATAATTTTTAATATCATTTAATAATTTGCTACGAATCGGAGGTGGTCGGATGAGAGTTGAAATCACAAGCAATGAAAATCCATACGTATTAGATTACGTTGCTGGAAGAACGGACAAGCTACCAGCATTGACAAGAAAGAACGCAGATTTTATTGAAGCTGTAGTTCGCCTTGACTCTAATTATGCTAAGAACTTAGAAATTAACCATCCTTCAGGTGGTTATGATCCTGAGTCAAATGCTGAGGCATCTAATGGTAAGTATTGTGGCTCAACCGCATACTGGTTTAATGAAATGAAAAAACCAAACTGCGATTTCAAAAAATGCGTTCTTGGTGCAGTAATAGCAATAGACAGTACAAACTCCACTCATTTGGAAGCTGCTTTTTCAGGAAGAAAATTAATGAGGGATGCAATCTGCAGTAAATGTAAAGACTGGCATGGTCTCGTAGAAATGCTAAACGTTAAATTCAATCCTTCAGATCCTGACCATATAATCTCTTTACTTACAGTTAGAACCCCAGCCAAGAAAGGTGGCGGTGCAAGATACAACATCTCGTTTGCAACGAAGTTTTGTGCTTATGCGGCTATATATTTAAATTCACAAATAAAGTATTCCAAATACGACAACATAGTTTCTGATGCATTACCAATTTACGCTGAGGTTTATCTTAATGAGACTAAAAATGCACGTGAATACAAAATAAATGGGTATCAGACAAGAAATTTAGATGATAAAGGTAACTATCAATATCGTTTAGATGTTTATGAAAAATATGCCTTAACAATCTCTAAAATTTTGGACGAGCTCAGAGCAGATAAAATTAATTTAACAAAAGAAGAATTCGACCACATTATTTGGTACGGATTAAAGGGGTAGCTATAATGCAATTTGATGAATTAAAATTTGATGCAAAAAAGTTAATAAGAAAAAATTCAGCATATGATGATAATATGCGTCAAATATTTAAAAAGCATACAAATTATTCTAATGTAGTATATTTTTTCTTTTCAAAAGGAGCGTGTATTTATATTGGAGAATCTGGCACAACTTTATACGATAGATGTTATACTCATGAAAATCCGCATACCGATAAGTCTTGGTTTGTTGATGCAGATGAAGTAAAAGTCATTATTTTCGATGACTGTATAGATGATATAGCTCGTCATGCAATTGAACAGACTTTTATTTTAAGTTATCGACCAGCTAACAATTCAAAATAATAGGGTATGCACTTTTTAACAAGGGTCTGCAAAAACAAGACGAAATCGTCAAGGGGTATGCATTTGTATCAAAATAGGTAGTCATTGCCATAAGTCCACTGCAATTACCGCAGTGGATTTTTTTTATTTAAAGGGAAACCGCCATAATTGTTACAATAATAAAAGTAAACATAAAACGTCTACAAACAAAAAAATCCATAAACTTGTCTGACGAGCAATTAAACAAATAAAATAAGCGACCGTTTTTCGGTCGCTTATTCGTTCTTTACAATGTCAAACGTTTTTATCAGGTATGATCCGGCATTTTCTCCATCGTCAACGTTCCGTTCGTGCATACGATTTGGCAAGTTTTTGGCACGAGCTTTTGCCAATCATAACCCTTCTTTATTGCATTCCACTCTTCGGTTGTGCCGCTATAATCTATACGCGTCAAAGATTCACATCCCCAAAAAGTTTGTCTGCTTATAGTGGTTAACGTCTTGGGTATGACAATGTTCGTTATACCGCTATACCAAAAAGCGCCGTCCCCTATCGTCCTTACGCCTTCGTGCAACGTTATACTCGTGAGGTTGGCTTGGTAGTAAAACGCATTGCTTGCTATGCTGACCGTGTCGTTTCTCAAAACGATGTTTGTATTGCTCGGCATCGTTCCTTTATAGGTATACACCACCTTACCGGCATAAACCACTCCGTTCGGTTGGTTTTCAAGCCATTTGGTATCAGAAAATGCCCAGCGGCCAATGTTCGACACACTGTTGGGAATCGTGATGTTTTCAAGTTTACTACACCTTGTAAACGCACCTTCACCTATGCTTTCCACTCCGTCGGGGATGACCACACTCGTCAAATCCGCCGATTGGAACGCATAATCGCGGATGGTTTTTACAGAATCGGGAATGCTCACGTTCGCCAATTTCGAGCAATAGCCGAAGGATCCTTTTCCTATCGTAACGACGCCTTGCGGTATCACGACGCTTGTCAACGATTTCAATCCGTAAAAGGCACTTTCTCCTATTGTTTTCAAGTTTTTGCTCAGCGTCAGGCTCGTAACCTCTTCGCATCCCATGAAAGCATAATCACCGATTTCGGTTACGGTGTCGGGAATAACGAGTTCCGTCAACTTCTGACCGTTGACGTACAATCCCTTTGCGATATAAACCGGATATCCTTCGGACGATGAAACGTCGATTTCACACCACTTGGCAATATCTTTGATATTGACCTTATTCAAATTGGGGCATCCGTAAAAAGCTCGATATTCAATTGACTTTATGCTTGTGGGGAAATCCAGTTCGACGATTGCGCTACATCCGTAAAAAGCACTTTCACCGACGTTTGCAACAGAGTTGCCGAAAACAATATTGCTGAGTTTCTGACAGTCGAAAAATGCCTTGATTCCGATATCCGTCACGTCGTTTCCGAACGTAACCGCCGTCAATTCGGTGCACCCCGAGAAAGCGGACTCTTCCACCGTCTTTACGTTGTCGCCTATCGTCACCGAAGTCAACGCAGTATTATCTTTAAAAGCTTCTTTTGCTATGCCAAGCACGGGTTTGGAATTATATGTCGATAAAACGACTATATCCGTTTCGTTGAACGTTCCGATACCGGAAACGACGTAGCCCGAGCCATTCTCTGTCAAAGTATACTCCAAGCAACCTTTCCATTTTGCATAAAGTTTTATGTTTTCTGTTACGGGTTTCGTTTCGTCGAAGACTTGCGTCAACTCTTCGTCCAGATACCAACCGTCAAACAAATATCCGTCTTTCGTCGGGGCTTGCGGCAACGTTACGGTAGAACCTTCTTTGACACCGATAGTTTTAACATCGCTACCGCCGCAAGTATCGAACTCAACCGTGTAAGTCGGTTTTTCCTTTTCCCATTTTGCGTATAGCGTCATATCTTGCGACACCGGTATAGAAACGACAAATTTGTTTACGCAACTCTCTTCCGTATACCAACCCGAGAAAACAAAACCCTCTTTTGTCGGTTCGCTCGGCAAAGTAAGCGTTTCGCCCGATTTAACTTCGATAGATGCCACTTGACTTCCGCCTTGCGAATCAAAAGTAATCGTATATTTGGGAACTTCTTGATTTCCCTCTTGACTGCCTCCGCCGTCATCGTGGTCAGTGCAAGCGACAAGCACCGTTACAAGAGCAATAATCAGTATTATTGCAAGCAACCATTTAGCGTTTTTCATAATATCCTCCAAAATCACCTCTCTAATAGCGAAAAGTTTTTCGTCGTAGTAATTATTAATATACCATAGCAGTATTCTTTGGCAAATTTTTAAAAAGGTAATGCCGCAATATTGTTAAAGTAACTATTCTTTGTTGTCAGCACCTTCTTTGCGTTCTTTATAATGCTCGACAATACACATAAGAAGCGTGGGGAAAAACGCTTTTCACCGAAAAGGTTTTTCCCACACATTTTCTATATTAACTCTAAGCTTGTAGCTTTGCGGTTTGGTCTGCCATGCGCAAAGCTTCGACCATTTCTCCGATGTCGCCGTTCATAAAATTGTCGATGGAGTACATCGTCAACCCTATGCGGTGGTCGGTTACACGCCCTTGCGGGAAGTTATACGTGCGGATACGTTCGCTGCGGTCGCCCGTGCCGATCTGGCTTTTGCGTGCGGCGGCATATTCGGCGTCGGCAGCCGTCTGGTAGTAGTCGTACAGTTTGCTTTTGAGAATATTCATTGCCTTTTCGCGGTTTTTGATTTGGCTGCGTTCGTCCTGACAATTGACCACAATACCCGTAGGCAAGTGCGTGATACGTATTGCCGACTCGGTCTTGTTGACGTGCTGTCCGCCTGCGCCGCTGCTGCGGTAGGTGTCGATTTTGATATCCTTGTCAAGAATTTCGATGTCCACGTCGGGTGCTTCGGGCAACACCGCCACGGTGATTGTACTTGTGTGGATACGTCCCTGACTTTCGGTGTCGGGCACGCGTTGTACACGGTGAACGCCACTTTCAAACTTGAACTTGCTGTATGCGCCCTCGCCCACGACCATAAAACTGCCTTCTTTAAGTCCGCCAAGCTCGTTTTCTTCGATGTCGATTTCCTCAATCTTCCAACGATTCTTTTCGGCGTACATGTAGTACATACGGCGGATTTCGTTGGCAAACAACGCCGCCTCTTCGCCGCCTGCGCCTGCACGAATCTCGACGATAACGTTTTTGTCGTCGTTGGGGTCCTTGGGCAACAGCAATACCTTAAGTTGTTCGCCAAGTTCCTCTATGCGCTTCTTCTGCAAAGCTATGTCCTCGTGCAACATGGCAAGCATTTCCTTGTCCGTTTCGGCAGATACGGCTTCAAGGTTGTCGGCAAGTTCGCCTTGCGCCTTTTTGTATTCTTCGTAGCACTCCACAATCGGGGTCAGTCCGCTGTGCTCCTTGACGAGTTTTTTCCAACTGTTGTTGTCGGCGATTACTTCGGGTTTGGCGATTTCCTCGGTCAAAAAATTGTACCGCTCCACCAATTTGTCCAGTTTGTCTGTCATATTCTCTCCTAAATTTTGTTTACCAATATACAAATTACAATGCGATCGTTGTGCGAGTAGTCCTTAAGCACGTCGGTGTTGTACCTGTTCTCAAACAGATCGGGCACCGTCTCGCCCTGATTGTAACCGATTTCCATCACTAACACGCCATGGTCGGTAAGGTGTTTGTGCGCCTCTGCCGCAAGCGTGCGGTAGAAATCCAGACCGTCTGCACCGCCGTCCAATGCAAGGTGTGGTTCGTAATCCTTTACCGAGCTGTCAAGCGTGTCTATCGTTGCCGTTTCGATGTAGGGCGGATTGCACACAATTACGTCGTACTGCTCGTCGCCCAGTTTTTCAAACATGTTTGTCACGACGAATTTCGCTTTTACATTGTTGTTTTTTGCATTAAATTTTGCAATACGTATTGCTTTTTCGCTGACATCGGCAAAGGTAACGTCAACCTTTTTGCGAGTTGCGATCGTCACGCCGACAATGCCGCTGCCACAGCACAAGTCAAGCACTTTGTGCCCGTCGTCGACAAACCTAAGCGCTTGTTCCACAACAAGTTCGGTCTCGGGGCGGGGGATAAGAACATCGTTGTCCACGTAGTAATCCAATCCGCCGAATTGCTCGCGCTCCAACACGTACTGCCACGGCTCTCCGCTACGAATACGCTCTATGTCATGCGTCAATCGATAGGTCCACGCAAACGGAATTTTCAAGTCGGGTTTATCCAGATCTTTGCGATCAATCTTCAATGTAGCAGCCGTCAGCCACTCCACGTCCTTCACGCCAGTCAACGGCACCAGACCGTCCGACACGAGTTGTTTGAACTGTTCTGACGTCAGCGGCTGTTGAAAGCGACGTTCGGGCAGATCGGGATCGGCGTCCATGGCAAGCACAGCCTCAAAAGACGCGATTGCCACTTCGCACATGCCGTCGTCGGGTTCTCGCGTGGTAAGCTTCTGAAACTGTTTGCCCAGCCATTTTAACGGGCGAAACAGTACAAAGTTTGTTTTGGCAAGTCCCATCAGTACTTCGTAACTTACGCCTGCGGTAAGGGGTAGCAGCGCAATTTTCAGCAGCATGCGCAGCCACCAGTTTTTGGTGTCGAGAAATGCGGTAAATCCGCAAGCGGCGCACACTACGTCAAGCACCATCATCAAAACGATACTCAACACTACCACAAACACGATAAAACTTGTACCGCAACGATCGTGATAGCGGCTGCACTTTTGCACGTTTTCCACCGTCAGCGGCAGTTCGTTTTCGTAGCAACTGATGGTCTTATGTTCGGCGCCGTGGTACATAAATACGCGCTTGATTTCTTTCATTGCAGATATGCTCGCCATGTACACGACAAGCACAATCATTTTTGCCACGCCTTCGATTAGCGACTTCAACCACACATGCGTTGAGGCGTCAATCTTAAACAGCGCAAATATGCCTGCCGAGACCGCCGTAGGCAACCCGACAAACAACGCAAGCGCAAACACTATGCCCAACAGCATCGACAGACCCATGATTGCGCCGTTGCCCTTGCCGTCAATGTCCACGTCGTCCACCATAAAGTCCGCAGACTTGCCGATGATTTTGAAACCGTCGACCATACTGATGACAAGATTTATAACACCGCGTAAAAAAGGCACGCGCCTGTACCATGGCTTTTTGTCCGAGAGACGGGTTGTTTCGGTGTGAATGTTGCCCGTTTCGTCTCTTATCGACAACGCCATACTGCGCTCGCCACGCATCATTACGCCTTCAAGGACGGCCTGACCGCCGATTTTTGTTTTCATGCGACTCCTTTATATTTGAAGATAGGGCATGCGACACGACAAATACTTTCAGTTGCCGTTGTTTCGCCCCTTGTCATGCCTTTTGACATACAGTTTTATTTTACCAAATAATTGCGTTTTTCACAAGTGTTTAGAGCGTATAGACAAAAAAGCGCCGCTTTGCGACGCCTTTCAGGGGGTTATATCGGTTTTGTTTGCGCCGTTTTGCACACCGTACACGATTTCACCGTGGCTAGTTGTACATTTTGCTACGCTCGGCAATAATATCGCGGATTTCGTTTACCATTTCTTCGGCTTCGGGAGCGACTTCTATCTGCAACTCCGCGCCGCTGTCGATATTACGTTTGAACCCTGTCGACGATGCCGACACCAACGGCATAACGGTACTTGCACGCGTGTAAACCGTCACCATGGCGCACCGACGAAGCTTTATCAATTGTAAAAACCGAAACACGCATATTACGGCAAACACCGCCGTCAACGAAATTATCACAATACCGGTCACCTTGCCAAGCAACACCATTGAGACCACTCCGCCGCCAAGCAACACCGCAGCCAACACCAAAAACAGTATCGCGCCGACAATGTTACGGCTGTGACAGGCAACAGTTTCTACACCGGTAACTTCGTTTAAAGCAATTTCCTTGACGGCAACACGCCCGTCGTCGGCCATAGCCGTGTTGACAATACGCTTGTTTGTAACGGTCAGATTGTGTTTCGAGCCGATGCCGCTATGCTTGTCCTTTGCTTTTACAACTCCGTAGTCGTAGCTTTTTATCAGCTCTTCGCCTTGTATCAATTGCATGCTAATCTCCTTTTGTACAAATCCCGTACTCTGCTTTATATCACAATTATACGCGTTGAAACTATTTATGTCAAGCATTATTCTAAATCTGTGTTGACAATTATGCTAAAATGACAAAACCCGACGTAAATCGGACAATCGTAATGACAATGCAAAGCGCGCGCCGACATTGTCGCAAAAGCAACAATATCTGTTTTGCCAAGAAAAACGCCATATATCGGCAAACTGCCGTTCAAACGTTTCGCGCATAAAATGCAACCGACTTTTCGTAAACTACTGACAAGGGACAGACAGTAAAATAAAGGACACGGAACCCATTCGATTCCATGCCCTTTTTATACAAAAAAACTAAACCGTATTTATTTTTTGCTCAAACTAGTCTTCGGTGTACCTGTCGAGAACAACAACTTCGGTTGACTCGTTTTGCGGAACGTCGTCAAGGCGCAATGTGTCGGTACCGGCTTGTTTTACATTCCAGCCGTTGGCAACGCACTCCGACAGAAAATCCGACAGCGGATCGAGCGTAAACTTGTGCAAGTCGGTCATGTAGTGCATCGGCACCACAATCCTCGGAGAGATTTGCCTGACATACTCTGCCGCACCCTTGGCGTCGACGGTGTACACTCCGCCCACAGGCAACAGCAACACGTCGCAACCCTTTGTCGCACGCACTACGTTGTCGTCCACAAAACCGACGTCGCCCATATGCACCACCTTGATGCCGTCCACAAGGAAGCAAAACACGATGTCTGCGCCGCGTTTGGCGCCCTTCACTTCGTCGTGCCACGTTTCGACGGTGCTTATCGCTATGTCATCCGCCGCGCAAGCAACCTTGCCGTCCAGCATGGCGTAGCCACCGACAATGCGGTCGGTACAGTCGTGATCGGCGTGGTGATGGCTGATTGTAACCACGTCGGTACGCGTGGCAGGCATGTCGAACCCGACCATATTGCCGTCAAACGGATCGCAAACAATGGTTGTACCTGCATCGCTTATCAGCCTGAAACAAGAGTGTCCGAAGTACTGTAAACGCATAAAAAACCTCCCGTGCAGAGCCGAATATTGCTCTGCCAAGTAACATCGTTATTTTACTTGTATTTGCGCAAATTGTCAAGCCCGACGGCAACTTATGCGTAAAAACTGCCCATATACGCAAATATAGTAGATTTTTTTTGTTAAAAATGGTATAATATATTTAGTTTTGTGTGCGGTTTGTAAATTCCGCATACGTATGGCTTTTTTTTGTGCCACGGAGGCTTTGCTATGAAAGAATGGATATTGGACGAACCGCTTAAACTGCGATTGGAAGAGTCCGAACCGTCGATTTTGTCCGACGGAGAAATAAAAATAAAGGTGGAAGAGTTGTTGCTGACTTCCTCCGACCTTGCCATGTACACGGGGCAAAACAAGTGCAAAACGCCCATTGTGCTAGGGCGAAACGCCGTCGGCGTGGTAAGCGAAGTACACGACAAAAACTCCATGTTGCAGAAGATGGACCGCGTAGTTGTGGAGTCCTACGCTCCGTGCGAAGTTTGCACCGAATGTAAAAACGGTCAGTACAGCAAGTGCGCCAACATGGAAGAATTGGGACGCAACTGCGACGGCTTACTTAAAAACTTTGTCGACTTGCCCTACACCATGCTACACAAGTTGCCCGACAACCTGTCCAACGAACGCGCGTTGTACACAAGCTACGTTGCGTTTTGTCTCAACATCGTGGAAGAGCTTAACCTGGAAAAGGGTCGGCACATCGCCATATTCAGCAGTACGCGCACCGGCATAATACTGGCGCAGTTGCTCGCCTACTACCAGGCAATACCCATCTACATAAGCGAACGCGAAGATTTGCTCAACCTGGCTCGGGAGAATGGCATATTTTACTGTTTCAACCCGAACGAAGTGACAATCGAGCGCGAAATAATGATGGTTACGGGCGGACGTATGTGCAAGGAATTGGTATTTTTTACCAACAGCGACTTCCGCATGAAAGACGTATACGACAGCGCGGCACCCAACGCAAACATTTGCCTTGCAGGCAACAGCAACAAAGAGAGCAAACTGTCTGTGGCGCAGATCTGCCAGAAGCATCTCAACATATTTGGCGTGTACAACGGCGCAGGCAAGTATTCTTCGGCAATCAACATGCTTGTAACCGAGACGGTAAAGGTGGACGATTTCTTCGGCGATACGCTACGATTTGAAACGCTGGACCAACAATTGCCCAACTACACGGTAGACGGTCTTGCCGCAAAATGCCCGATAATAAAAATAGATTAGTAACATGCAACGTGGGGAGAAACCTTTTAACAAAAGCGTTTCTCCCCATATTCGTTTACGAGAGCATCCGGTAAGGCTACATGCCCGACCACGCCGGAAAATATTTTTACATTACCGACATCGATTTGGGCTACGTTAAACGATTTACGGATATATAACTTGCTTATTGCCACGGCAACACAGCGCAACGAGACGTTTAAGAAAACTTTCATTTATAGTGCGTATAATAATTGTCGACAATACACATCGGGAGAAAAATGTTATGATTACTTACCTTAAACAACGCGCTTCGTCGAGCAGAGTGTTTGTCGGCTATCTCGGGGCGGTTGCGTTGGCTTGTTTTGGCTGTGCAATCTACTTTTTTGTAGTGGGCATGGTACGCAACGCGGTGCTTGCCATATTTTGCGGTTTGCTGATATGCCCGGGGTTACTTGTGGCAGAGTACTTCTTGCATCTGCGGCTTGCGCCCGTGTTTACGTTTCTGTTGACCCTGTTGTTTTGCGGCGGTCTTATGCTTGGACCGGGGTTCGACTTTTACTTCAAGTTTCCCAACTGGGACGACATACTGCACACCGCATCGGGCTTGATATTTGCCTGCCTGGGTTACGCCATTGCCGACGGAATGATTGCAAAAAACATCAAGTACCGCCGCTTTTTGTGCTTTGCCACGGCAATCGCATTCAGCCTAGCCATTGCGCTGTTGTGGGAGATGTTCGAATACGCAGGTACCACTTTTTTGGGAATGGACATGCAAGAGGACGCCATCGTTTATCGTATACGCTCCTTTTTGCTTGCAGGCAGCCACAACGACATTGTGGAGCTTGACAAAATTACGCAAACCGTCATCTACTACGGCAACGGGCAAACGTACACAATCGACGGCTACCTTGACATCGGCTTGTACGACACGCTGAATGACATGCTTGTGTGCCTGCTGGGCGCTTGCGCATTGCCGCTGCTGTACGGCATAGGTCGATTGTTCGGCAAGCACCCCGACAAATACCTTGTTCCAAGCCTTGTCGAACGTCCTGCCACGGTAACTTCCCTCGATGACGCCGCTTGCGCCACCGCCGCCGAGTAATCCCCCAACCACCGAAGAACGCACGACGACGTCGTGCGCTACTTTTTGCAAACGTATACTTTGTAATGAAGAATAAACCTTTTTGATTTCGATTTTCCTTTGCTAGAAAAAATGCACCTCCGCGGTTTTGTGCAAACCCGAGGTGCATTTCGTTTTTTGTCAAGTTGTAACGACTGCGTTGCTGTTACACAAGTTTTTCGTTTCGTAGCGTCGATGTGCCTTGGGATAAACAATTATCGACGTATATCTCTACTTTACCAAATATACACCCGACCAATTACTCGCCTTGGCGACGATGCATCTTTTTGTATACGACGACGCTCCACAGCGCACAGCCACCGACAACTACGACGTCTATGCCTGCCAGAATAAATATCCACCACGGGAACACGTCCGTTTTGGTACCGATAGCCGAACTCATGTCCAGACCTTGCGCCGTTGCCTTGATGTACTTGGTGTTGATTGTCGCATACAAAATGTTTTTTGTCGACTTCTGCAATGCCTTGACTGCGGTTGCGCTTGTCATGTCGGTAAGGTCGCCTGCTTTGCCGCCCGGGAACAGTTTGAGGTCATTGCCGCAACGGATAAACTCGTCCTCGTCCATAGCGTTGTTTGCGCAATAGTAGTCGGATATTACCATACCCTTGAAGCCCCACTCGTTGCGCAACACTTCGGTATTCATTGCGTAGCTACCGCTGGCACGTACCGAGCCAACGCGATTGTATGCCGTCATGATTCCGTTGGCTTCGCCCAGCTTTACGGCATACTCAAACGGTTTTAGATAAATCTCGCGGAAGGCTTGTTCCGTCGTCCAGGTATACTTGCCGCTACGTTCCGGTTCGGTTTCGGCAAGAGCAAAGTGCTTGGTAAAGCAATACAATCCCTTTTCGGTTGCGCCCTTGATAACGTAGGATATCATTTTGCCCGACAGCACCGGGTCCTCGCTGAGATATTCGAAGTTACGTCCCGAAAAAGGCGAACGATGTATATCGCAGGCAGGTCCGTACCAGCCGTCAACAGACGCTTCTTCCGCCTCGGCTCCCACCGCCAATCCGAATTGATATGCCATTTTCCAGTTCCATGTAGACGCAATCAATGTTTCGCACGGGTAGTTTGTTGCATAGCCCGACGCCATACTTGCCATAGATTTGTTGAAACCGCTAGGCCCGTCGGCATGGTTGGTTGCAGGCTTTTGTATTGCAGGTATCGCCACCGTACCCCAACCGCCGTTCATGCACAATGTTGCCATTTGTTGCACCGTCAGTTGGCTGACAAGTTGCTCCCAAATCGGGTCATCGTAGTCGCATCCGAACACATCGTACACGGTGTAGCTTGTTTCTCTGCTGCCGGTTACGGGCATTTCGTCGTCGGGGTTGACCTTGGGCGCATTCATTTCGTAGGATTTTTTGATAAACTCACTCGAAAAACTACGTGTTTCCGTGACTTGGGGGAATGTACCCTTGAAGTCGGCGCGCGACATATACCTGATGTTGCAACCTGCGTCGCTTCCGTCGATGGAATAGGCAAATCCATCGTTTGACATCGCTTGCTCTACATATGTGCTTGTTGCGCCCGAAGTTGAATTTGTGTAGGTTGTAAAACGGTTTGTCACCGTGTAACCCGTAACGGGATCGCTTTCAAAGCGTACGTCGACGGGTAAATTATACTTAAACTCGCCCTTGCTTCCGTCGGACAGTTCGCAAACGGTGTGACTGTCGTTACGCAAAGACAACGTATAACTGCCCTTTTCCGCTTCGTATCCCATAAAACCGTTGTTGTTGGCGTCGTACACATCGTAACTTGCCATGTCGTACAAGGTAGCGGACAACTCCAACAATTCGCCCTGTCCGGGGTTTAATACCGCCGTCTTGGCAAATGCAACCAACTTGACTGAAGGCTTTTCGATACCGCCGCGGTTGTAAGGCGCAGTAGCATACAATTGCACCACTTCCTGACCTTTAACAGTACCTGTATTTGTAACAAACACCTTTATTGTGACGGTAGAATCCTTGTCGAGCTTGCCGCCGTTTGCAATGCTGACTTCTTCTACCGACCATTCGAACGAAGTGTAGCTAAGTCCGTACCCGAACGGGTATTGCACCACGCCGTCGTATCCTTTGCCGTATTGATTGTCGACGTTGTCCCAGTAGTTTTCCGCGTCGGCGGTTTCGTACCAGTAGTAGCCGATGTAAATGTTTTCGGCGTAGTCGATGTATCCGCCTTGCGGAATAGACTTGGTTCCGTGCGCACCGCTGTTTACGTAGGTTGCCGCCGTCGTAAAATCGTATGCCCAAGCGTCGACCGTTCGTCCCGACGGGGTCACTTCGCCGGTCAGAATACCGCCGATAGCTTCCGCAGCGTTGTTGCCGGGCAAATACATGACGAGAGCGGCGTCAATGTCGTCGTTTTGCAAAAAGCCGATTTCCATAACGTTACCCGTATTGAGTACGACAATCACTTTGTCAAATGCCGCCGTCACCTTGCCCAGCATATACTCTTCTTCTCGGGCAAGTTGCAAGTAATGTCTGTCGTCGACTGTTTTGCCGTTGACGGTTTGCGACATCGGCGCGTCGTAGCCCTCACCGAGTACACGCCCGATAACGACAACGGCCGTATCGGAAAATTCCTTTGCGGAGGCAATCAATTCGTCACTATAAAAGTCGTTAGGCGCTTCATAAATATTGATGTCATTGTTGACAATTCCGCGGTCGCGCACAGGGGTCAATTGGTTGTACGCCGAGGCAAGATCTTCGTTGATTTCTATTCCTGCCATGCGCAATGCGCTGTAAAAACTTACCTGTCCGTCGGCTGCGCGACAACCGCCGCCCGAGCCGTGTCCTTGGTAGATAAAGCAGGTGTCGCAACCGCCCTTGCCGAATACGTTTACCTTTATTTTGCCATCGGCATCCTTGGTAAGCGGCAACGCATTGTTGTCGTTTTTAAGCAAGGTTATGCCCTCTTCGGCAATGTCGGTAGCAAGAGCAGTAGCCGCCTTTGCCACCTCCGACGTAGGGTCGAGGTCTATGCCGCCGCCACACAAAGCGGCGGTAATTACTCCGTTGAAGTGATACGCCACAAAGTTGAGCGCAACCATCAACATCACGACAAGCAACGCCAACGACCAATGTAGCGTAGCAATATGTTTCTTCATACAAACTCCTTAGTAAAACTTACTCCGCCGCGCCGACGGTGATTGTAAAGCAGTCCCAGTTGGGGCAACTTGTAAGCACTTCGATGACAAGCACGTTGTCGCCTTGGTTGAGATTAAGTCCGCTTATGGTTGCGGTAGTCCATTGGTGCCAGGCTCCGTTCCAAGGCACGGTGTAACCGGAAGTGATTTCTTGCCCGTTCCAGGTGATTTTGATTGCGGTATCGAGCGGTTGTTCTGCGCCGTTTCCGCTGGACACAACAAATCCGAGAGTGATATTTTTAATAGCCACGGTACTGTTGACAGTAAATCCGAATTTGTTGCCGGGTACGCCAAGACTACCTACAGACAAGCCGTTGCTTGTTACCGAGTCGGGGCGTTCGAAGTTGGGCGTGGTTGCAAGATTGTTGAAGTTTTTGCATTTGCTGTAATCGAGGCTTTCGGCTTCTACCGTGTAAGTTGCAGCCTCGTCGGAAGTAATTTCCAGCTTGGTTGCGTACTCTTCCTTGTAACCGCCGTTTACTTGCAACACAAAGTAGTCTATGTTGGGACAACCATTGCCGACAACTTCGATGACAAGTTGGTTTTTGCCTTCGACCAGTTGCAGGTTGTCAAGCACTGCGTCGCTCCAACGGAACCAATAGTTGGCTTCGGGGAATTCGCACGTGTGACCTGATTTTACTTCAGCGCCGTTCCACGTAATTTTGAGCAACTCGTCCATGTTTTGCGGACAAGCGTCGCCTGCCGACACGTGCATGACTATTTTCAGTTGAGTGGAAACTTTACTCGTTACGGCAAAACCGAACTTGTTGCCCTTGGTACCCAAGGACGAACGGCACAATCCGTTACTTGCGTTTTCCGTGCCTTCGTCACGAGAACCGGGTGCGCCTGTGTAATTTACGCCGCCTACGGCTTCGCCTTCAATTTTGTACTCTTTGTTTTCGTCGGTTTCAATCGTGCGGATAGGTTCGTAGCTTACGCATTGGCACTTGTCGGCGCATACTTCTTCCGAACAATCCTTGTTTGTGCATTTGCCACAGACCGGACATTTGCTTTCGCATTGATGTTCGGGCTGTACAATTTCCGCTCCGGTAACTTCCAGCGTAAAGTAGTCAATATTAGGACATCCGCTTATTATTTCTATTTTAAGCAGATTTTCGCCTGCGATAAGTTGCAATCCGTCTACAACGGCGTCGCTCCAACGGAACCAGTAGTTAGCCTCGGGGAATTCGCACGTGTGACCTGTTTTTACTTCAACTCCGTTCCATGTGATCTTCAATATCTCGTCCAAGTTTTGCGGAGCGGGAATACCTGCCGAAACACGCATCGTCAACTTAATTGTAGCGTTTACCTTGCTGTTGACGTAAAATCCGAAGAATGCGCCCGGCACACTCAACGACGAACGGCACGAACCGCCGCTTGCCGAGTCTACGTTTTCGTCGCGTGATCCGGGAACCTTGCTGTAATTGATACCGCCGTTGGCTTCGGCTTCTATCTTGTATTCGCCGTTGCCTTCCACTTGAACCAAAGTAGAGTACTTAAAGCAATCGCACTTGGCCACGCAAGCGTCCTCGATACATTGCTTGTTTGTGCATTTGCCGCATTCGGGACATTTGCTGTTACACTCGTGAGTAGGCGTAGGATCGTCGTCGGTTGTCACGATAAACTGTACGTAGTCGAAGTTGAACGTACCTAAAAGTACTTCAAATTCCAATACCGTTTCGCCTTTTTTAAGTTCAAGACCGCCTATGGCAACGTTTTCGTATTGATGCCATACCGTCGGCCAAACGAGAGTGTGATTGGTTTTGACAACCTGCCCGCCCCATGTAATTTTGGTTTGCGTGTCTATCTCCTGATCGCCGGGGAGGCCGTTTGCAACACGCAAAACAATTTTAAGTTTAGCGTCGATTGTACTGCTTACCTTCAAACCGAATCTGTTGCCTACCGCGCTGAGCGAACCTACGGAAACGATATCTCCGTTAGTTTCGATGCTGGGTTTTTTCATCGGGTTGTTGGAGTTTTTGCAGTCGGAATAGTCCAGACTTTCAGCCTCCACCTTGTACGTGCCGGGAGCTGTAATTTCCGCAAAAACTTCGTAATTTTTAGGTTCGACGGGTTTATCTTCGACTTTCGGAGGAATTTCTTCTTCACCGGTCGGATTGACAATAAGATAGAAACAGTCGTAGTTTGCGCCTATACCGGAAACGATATCGACAACAAATTCGTTGGTACCTTTTTGCAATTTAAGACCCTTGAAGTAGGCACTTTGCCAATTGAAGAAGTTAGTCGTCGTTGTGTCCCATTTAAGCACTGCGCCCGAGTAAATAATGTTCGTATTCCAAAAATATGCTGTCGTCACGTCAAGTTCGTGATCGGCAGAAACGGCTGCCGCACGTGCCACGATGGTAAGGTCCGCCTCGACGTCGCTCTCTACGGTAAATCCGAAGTAGTTTATTGCCAAACTAAGTCCGCCAACCGACAGGCCGTTGCTTGCCGTACCGCAACTTTCTATGCTGGGCAAGCGCGATTGGTCGTTGGAATTTTTGCAGTGGGAGTAGTCAAGACTTTCCGCTTCCACCGTATATATAGCGTTGTCGGCGGTTTTTATTTCCAACTGCTTATCGTCGATTTTTTCACTTACGGCAATGGAGAACATCGACACTTTGCCGTTGTACATCACGGTAACGGCTTTGTCCGAACGTTTAAGCGGCTCGGTTTTGTCCCACGTGTAGCCTGTTACGACTTCGGTGGTTTTGTCGCTGTACGTAGCCGTAACCACCATGCCCGTCGGATCAAATGTGTCGCCCACCTTGTAACAAGTTTTGTTCGGCTTGGTGGTTACGCTTATGCGGACAAGTTGTTTTTCGGCAGTACATTGGCACTTGTCCTTGGGGTCGGTGTGTACCTTGCACTTCGGGTCGGTACACTTGTGGCACGTAGGACACTCGGCCGTGCATTCGGAGCCTTGTTTGTCGCAAGCGACGGCAAGACATGCCGACAACACCAACACCGCTACCAATGCCAACAATGCAACTAGTTTGGTTGTTCGTTTCATATTGTTCCTCCGATGTTTTTTTGTAACGACATACAGTTATGCTTCCTAGTGCGCGCAGCCCTTACTGCGCTTTTTTTGCAAAAATTAGGACGCATAGACCCGTTTTGCCGTCTATTGCGCCCAATATACATCAAACAAGTTTGCTTTTCTACAACTTCGGCACAAACTTACAAAAATGCAACACATTCTTATTGTTGAGTAGTGACCGAAATAGATATATTTTCCGCCTTTGTTTCCCTTCACTTGTACCTACGTGGTTTGGAGTTCGGACGTTACGTTGCTGCACAGTACGTCGGCAACAAGCAACTTGCCCATGCAACCATATCGTCACGTTGCCAACGGAAAAAGCAAGCTGAGGTTAAACACGTTGCCGTTTGTCTTGACGGACATGTCGCCCCCGTACTTGTGACAAATCGATTGCACGCTTTTCATACCGAAACCGTGGTATCCCTTGTCTGCCTTGGTGGTTTGCGGCAAGCCCTCGGCAAACACAAGCTGTTTGTCAAAGTAGTTGTGTACGTTGACAGACAAAAAATCGTGTACACCCTTGACCGACAACCCGATTACGCGCTGATCCTCATTGAGGTCGGCAACCGCCTCGATGGCGTTGTCCAATATATTGCCGAACAATACGTACAAATCCACCTCGCTGATGAAGTCCAACTTGCTGCCGTCGGCGATACAAGTCAGCTTGATTCCCTTGCTGTTGCACAACAAACTTTTTTCCGTCAGTATGGTGTCAAGCGTTTTGTTTCCCGTCTTGACAACCGAGTCGTAGATTGATATAAGATTCTTCACCTCGGCAATTGCTGCGCTGTCCATGGCGTTGTCGTCGCATATCCGACTGATTTGATACTTCATGTCGTGACACTTCATGTTGACCAACGCAATGTTCTCCTGCGCCAACTCGTATTGTCGCTCCTCTTCGCGCCGAAGTCTGCTGACAACGTCAAGCTCCGTTTCGAGCCGTTTGCGCAAGGACATTTCAAACTGCAAGTACATCGTAAGACAACAACACAATATGTTAAATATGCACAGCATTGCGGCGTAAAAAGAGTTGTACTCTGTAGGCGAACGGTATGTAATAATCGAACTCAGCACCACATCGACAATGATTATCACCGCCACCAACACCACCGTGCCCGTGCGTTCCAATTTGAGATCCTGTCCGTTTTTTATTCTGCGCCCGAACAGCATAAACATGCTCCAATAAACGATGATGTAGTCAAAAAAATACGTCAATTCCGTGTAAGGGTTGCGAAACGGTGCATATACGCCGCTAGTGTCGCTGTAAAAGTCCAGCGGATTGCCGCCGTTTAGTCCCAGTAGGTTGACCACAAGGTCATACATCTCGTAGGCGATGTGTTGCGTCGTGTAGCCTGCCACCGTGACAAAAACTATGTTTATCCAGCTCTCCTGAAAGCAAAACTTTGCCGCAAATACCGTTACGGCAAACATCACTATAAACATCACGGAACAATACACCGCATTGTACCCCCTGACAGGTATGGCAAACGCTACGCCGTAACAAAATGCCAATGCGCCTACAAGCCGCCATACAAAAACGTTGCGCCGTTTAAGATGTACGCAAAACAACGCCTCAGCAAGCAGCAACTCCGTCATAAATATCGGTTTGTACCAAAACAATTGTCCCACAACCTACACCTCTCCGCCAAAAAAATCATTGAGCGCACGTAAAAACTCACTGCGTTTGGGGTGACTTATCTGCAACGGCTCATCGCCGACATACACTGTGTACCCCTTGACCGATGTCACTGCACGCAAATTGACAAGATAGCAACTGTTGCATCGCACAAAACTACTGTCGTCAAGCAAACGTTCCACCTCTTTCAATGTGCCGTGTGCGTTGTATTCGCCCGACGCAGTGTGATAGATAATGCGGTGACGTATCACTTCCACATACTTAATATCTTTGATATTAAACGCAACCGTGCCGTCATCCACCGACAACAGCACTTGTTTGCTGCGTTCGGCATTGACTTTGTTCAATGCCCGATGCAGTTTAAGAGCAAAATTGGCATACGAAACGGGCTTGACGACAAAGTCGTAGGCTTCCACTTCATAACCTTTGACGGCAAGTTGCGCCATATTTGTAACAAATATCAACAATACATGCTTGTCCATTTCGCGCAAACGATGAGCTGCAGTCATGCCGTCTATGTCGGGCAAATCGATGTCCATAAGCACAATGTCGTAGTTGGCTTTGTACCCTGTCAAAAATGAAATTGCGTTTTCAAAGCGAAAAACACCAAACTCTACATTTTTTTCCCTCTGATAACGAGCTAATATCGACGTCAATGCATTTGCCGCCGAATTGCTGTCCTCTACTATGGCTACATTTACCATGCCTCACACTCCTTACGTACATATGTCTGAGCGTAGCCGCCAACATAATGTATGCGTACTGTAATATTGTAAAATGTTGTCGAACCGTTGTCAATAGGGTACGACAAAAAGAGCGTTGTCAAACGCCCTCAAAACTTGCCGATTTATGCCGATGCCCACACATTACTTGTCGTTGCCTGTGTCGTTTTTTGTAACTTTTTTATGCTTGTCGCGTATTGTTGCCACAATCAGTGCAATACTTACGCCAACAATGCCTGCCAGAATAATACCTGCACACACCGTAAAGCCCATGTTGTACATCAAAAAATCGATAAAAGGGTTATTCATACTTCTTCTCCGTAAAGTTTTGTAACGATCGCTAAATGTCTGCTACCTCATAACGACCATATTGCCTACAATTATACCTTGCAAAAAAGATTATTCCACAATTTTGGCACAAACTTGCACAAACGCAACACAACTTTTGCGATTCCGTATTATTGAAAGGCGTAAAACAAGGGGGTTGTCGCAAGTTTTGCGACAACCTCCTTATGCACCGGTGTCATTAGAAGATGAGATAGAGTAATTGTCCGACACCGCGTGTGCCTTGGTTACTCCGCCGCGTGTTCGGCTTCGGCGTCGGATTTCTTGCTACGCACGTATCCGCGTATGCTCAAACCGCTTGCAAAGCCAAGTCCGACAAGAGCGGTAAGGTCGATAAACCCAAGCAAAATCACCCACCACGGGAAGGGTTTGTCGATTGTGCCGATTACGCTGTCCTTGGTCAGTTCGTTTGCCGTAGCGTGATAGTTGAGCGTGTCGGCATACGCGTACAAAATGTCCTTGGCAGACTTGTAAATGGACGCCTTCGCCGTGTTGCTGGTGCTGTCGTTAAACCATCCGATACCGTGGTTGTTGTCCTTAAACAACAGTTGGCTGTTGCCTGCGCGCACGCACTCGTCGACGTCGTGTACCGTGTCGGTAGGACGACTTGCGCCCGCGTTTTGATAGTAGTCGGTGATTACCGTGCCGCGCAAGCCCCACTCGTTGCGGAGCACGCCCGTAAGCATAGCCCAACTGCCTGCCGCACGTGTGCCGCCGATACGGTCAACCGAGCTCATCATTGCGTTAGCTTCGCCCACCTTGACGGCGATTTCAAACACCTTAAGGTAGTTTTCGCGCATGTTTTGTTCGGTCAGCCATTTGTACGCGCCGTTACGTCCGGACACGCTACGAGTACCGGGCTTGGTCATGTTAGGGGTTGAAATCTGGCAATCTGCAAGCGCAACGTCCTTGGTGGTGCCGTCGCCCCGATGTCGCCAATATGCAACACATTGCCATCCATACATTATTCTTTTATATGCCTGCGCCAATCGCCTGAACAAGCCTTGTATTTTCATGCGCACCTCGCTCCAACGTAAAAAGAACCCTTCGCGAAACACGAAGGGGAACTTAATAGACAAGAGTGACATCAAACCCATGTATAATTAACAAAATTTTTTCCAAACCCTATTGCAATTGGCGTTGAGATGTTGTAAAATACAGTTTAAAGCAGTGCTACGTGCGGCGAATATTTATCCGCGCGTGTCGCACACTAAAATCAGAATATTTGGAGGAATCTACAATGGCTAACAGATTTGTACTAAACGAGACAAGTTACCACGGCCACGGCGCAATTAAGGAAATCGTAAACGAAATAAATGCGCGCGGTTGGAAAAAAGTACTTGTTTGCGTCGACCCCGACCTGATAAAGTTTGGCGTTTCTGCCAAAGTTACCGATTTGCTTGACGCGGCACATATTCCCTACGACGTGTTTTGCCAGGTAAAGGCTAACCCCACCGTTGCCAACGTGCAAGCAGGCGTAGCAAGTTTTAAGGCAAGCAAAGCCGACGCTATCGTTGCAATAGGCGGCGGTTCGGCAATGGACACGGCAAAGGCTATCGGCATCATCATTGCCAACCCCGAGTTTGCCGACGTCGTTTCGCTGGAAGGCGTTGCGCCCACCAAAAATAAGTGCGTACCCATCATCGCAGTACCCACCACGGCAGGCACCGCCGCGGAAGTTACCATCAACTACGTAATCACCGACACCGCCAAAAACCGCAAAATGGTGTGTGTGGACGTACACGATATCCCCGTTGTTGCCGTTGTAGACCCCGACATGATGTCCACCATGCCTAAGGGACTTACCGCCGCTACGGGCATGGACGCGCTGACCCACGCCATCGAAGGCTACATCACCAAGGGCGCATGGGAGTTGTCCGACATGTTCCATCTGAAAGCAATCGAAATCATTTCTCGTTCGCTGCGTGCGGCTGTTGCCAACGACCCCGACGGGCGTGAAGGCATGGCTCTCGGTCAGTACGTAGCAGGTATGGGCTTCAGCAACGTCGGTCTTGGCATAGTGCACAGCATGGCGCACCCCTTGGGCGCACTGTACGACACTCCGCACGGCGTGGCAAACGCAATAATATTGCCCACCGTTATGGAATACAACGCGCCTGCAACGGGCGAAAAGTACCGCAACATCGCCAAGGCTATGGGCGTACAGGGCGTTGACGGCATGACATTGGAACAAGCACGCAAAGCGGCAATAGACGCCGTACGTCAGCTGTCGCACGACGTGGGTATACCTGCCGACCTTAAAGACATCGTCAAGCGCGAGGATCTGGACTTCTTGTCGGAATCGGCCTATGCAGACGCTTGCCGTCCCGGCAATCCGCGCGACACAAGCGTTGCCGAAATAAAGGCCCTGTACGAAAAGTTGCTGTAAATTAAAGTTTATATATTGTAAATGATTGTGGGGAGAAACCTTTTCAATGAAAAGCGTTTCTCCCCTTTTTGTGAAACACGTGAAACACTTGTTTACAGCCGTTTTGCTTGTTTTTTGCCCAAATTCCTGCCGCATTTGTCTTTGTGAAACACGTGAAACAATTTGTTCATGCGCATATCTAGTTGACCTTCCTGCACTACGCAGGCGCTGTTCATACGCATATCTAGATGATACTGCGTTCGACTTGCATGTACTACGCAGGCGTGAAACGAGTCGGGCGAAAGTAAAAAAGCCCTACAATATTGAGTTCTACAACTCTTTATTGTAAGGCTGCTTTTACTAATCTTTTGCCAACTAGAAGTCTATTACCGTTTTGTTGTCTTTATTTGAAATTTTTATAGTATTATTTCCCTTAACGCCTGTATACTCCGTTCCGTTAATTGTAACTGTAGCATTGGTGTTCAAGAATATTTTTGCATTTATGTTACATGATTTTAATGTAATAGTAAGTGTAGTATTTTCATTATTTCTCTTAATAATATCTACACCTTCCGCGTTTATAGTCACATTTTCCAAGTTAATTTTACCATATGGATAGAGCAATATCCCTTTATAACTTGCATCATAAGCAATAACTCCGTTTTTAATATTTACAACACCGCCATCGCCCTTAAGCAATTGTGTTTTGATTGTAAGGGTATACCCGTTGAGATCCATATTGATTTCGGTGGTTTGCTTGTCATATGTTTCTTCAAGCGTGTAGTCTTTTAGGAGTTTCAAACAGCCCATCTTGTTTGCGTGTTCATCTTGTTTTGTGCTTGAATTGCCAAGATTGGAAAATGCCACTTGCATTTCTTCTGCCGTATATCTAGAACCGTTTTCATATTCAAAGACATATTCTTTGTCTTTTCCATACGCAATACCTGCCAACAAGTGATAGTTTTTGTTACTATCTAGTTTTTCCCAATTGTACGGACTTATACTTTCACCTATGCACCCATATTTATATGCGGTTACAAAAGTGACCTTATATGAATCTCTCATTACAACATCGTTTTTATCGATGCCGTCTTCACCATAATTTGTATTGCTGGATGTGAACAAAATAGATGTAAACAATCCATATGCAACCCCGGCTTTAATTTCACCGTTGTTTATACAATTTTGATAACTAAAATCAACGCCCAGTTTGGTATTTTCATAAATGTTTGTAACATTTCCGTCTACATTATACTGTCCTTTTATTTCCAGTGAAGCACAAATACCGGCCGCCACACCACCGTATTTAGTACCGGTACAAGTAATTTTTCCGTTGTTTGTACAATTCACATATGCATATTTCGTTCCCTGTTGTCCCTGTGCGGCAACAATACCTGCAACACGTGTAACACTGCCTGTAATCTCGGCATTGTTTGTACAATTTTCAAAGCTCATTGTACCGACCGCTTCATATCCTGCGCCATATCCTACCAACCCGGCAACTCTATCGCCACCGATAATTGTACCGGATACCGTTACGTTTTTCATAGATAAGCTTGTTTCATGATTGCCTGCATTAGAAATAACACCCGCAACGCCATTTCCGTTGTCAATATTTGCAAGAACATTTTCCATTGTCAGATTGCTCACGCTTACATTGCCTGCAACGTAACCAAACAATCCAAATGATTTGCCTGTTGTGCCGGAAGTTGCATTTGTACACTCCAGATTTGTTTTGAACCCACCATTTGACAAGTTAATTATTTTGTGATTAGCGCCGTCGAAAGTTCCCTCAAACGGTTTTTCCTTTGTACCAATCATAGTAAGCCACTTGTATCCCGTCATGTCAATATCGGCGGTCAGTTTGGCTGTCATTCCTGCAAAACTTACACCACTATTGACCATATCACGAAAAGCAAGCAAATCTTCGCGACTGCCAATCTCCAACGCATATGCGCTCTTTTCGGCATCGGTGGACACTTTGACAGTGTCGGGCAATTCGCTTGCATCGGCTGTTGCGGCTACTACGCCGCCGTTTTGTCCTACCACCGTTACGCCGCTTGCAGCAGCGGCAACCATCACCAAACCGCCGTCGGCAACTACTTTACCTGCCGTTACCGTTGCCTTGGCAATTGTGCCGTGTACGTACAAGCAGTCGTTGCCTGTTGCGATTGTAGCGTTGACAACATTGCCGTACAGGTGTTGAGTGCCGTTGTTTACCGCCGAAACAACCAGGTCACCGCCGTTGATGTACAGCGACACATCTTGTTGTTTGTCGCTTGTGTAAATGATTTTGTCAAACTTGGCTTTGCCGCAATCGAAGCCTGTGTAGACCGTCAGTTTGTCCATGCCTTCGCCGCGCCAATACACGGAGTAGTCCTTGCTGTCAACATCCGCCTTGCTGTCGGACACGATCCAGTACTTGTACTTGGATTCCAGCGGTGTGCCGTCGAAGTCGGGGATGTACGAAATGGTTTCCTTGCCGTCGGTGCCTTTGTTGAGATAGGCAAACAGGTCGGCTTCGCTGTCCCACAAAATGCGGTTTTCGGTGATAGCCGCCGTCAACTTGGTGATGTCCGCGCCCTGCTTGTCGAGTGCTTCCACTACGCTGCGCATACTTTCGTGCTTGGTGTTGTCCATCTTGAGCAAAACGTTGAGGTTGCGCACCAATGCGGTGTCCTTTGCCTCCTGACTGTTGCGGATAAGTCCGCTGAATGTGGGTATAAGTACCGCCGCCAAAATACCGATGACGGCAATGACAATGATAAGCTCTACTATCGTAAAGCCTTTTTTGGTGTTTCTGTTCATAAAAAAATCTCCTTTTATTAAAAATGTACATGCTACCCCTACAAAAGGGTACACTACGCCACTAAACAGGCGTGTACGGCAAAAGAGTACACTGCGCCGCAAGCAAGGCAACCACGTAATTAATTGCCCCTTGCAACGGTGTGATTCCGTTGCCAAAACAATGCACATCTCAACAAAGGAGAGTTGACAAAATATAATACAGTTTTTTGCGCTCGACAACTACGGGCACGAAAACATCGTCCTGCTCGCGGTTGTCAAGAAATTGGTATTTTTTGTGGCGAGTGCCACGGATGACTTCCACCACCTTTGCGGCAATGTACGCCGCAATGACAAACATTTGCAGCAGTACAATCAGTTCGGTGACGGCAAAAGGCAACATTGCAGGCAACCCGGGGATACAAATGCTATCCACTATGGCTTGGTACTGCATGCGCCCGAAAAAGTCGACAAGGGTACTCCTTACCACGGGTACATCGCTACAAAACAGCAACAGCGTAAACGTGGACAGAAACAACACTCCATGACAAATGACCACCGTACGACGCTTGGCGCGTTCCATTACGGTGAACAAAGCCAGATTGGCAATGAAGTAAAACAACAATACTAACATGGTTGTGCTGTCCTTTGCCGTGCGCGACTGCAAATACAGTCGGGCAAGCTGTTGTAGATAGGTACCAAAGGCTGCAAAAGAACGAAACGGCATGACAAATGCAATCAAAAACCTCTTTGCACCCTTCCATGTTCTATTCTATTCTCTTGCCCCCCCCCCCTGTCAAGTAAATGACAGTAGTTTCTTTAGTTTTTGGGCAAAATTTTCGGATGTAACAACATTTTAGGCAAAAAAGCGCACTTACGGTGCATTATAAAGCATGCAAATCAGGACATAACAAACGATAACACATTCAGTCGAAGTGCAAAAACAAATAAAAAGCTTTTTTCTTCGACCACCTGACGAGAACAAACTACAACCGAACGAAAAAAGGAGAAACTTTTGTAAAAGCTTCCCCTTTCAACATAATCACACTATAACAGATATTACTTTCTCTTGTCGAGATACATTATGGCGGCAAAGCCGGCTACGGCACCGTCGCCGACGGCTGTGGTACATTGGCGCACAAGCTTGGCACGGCAGTCGCCTGCGGCAAAAATACCGGGACAACCGGTAGCGCAATTGTCGTCGGTTGTGATGTAACCCTTGGAGTCCAGGTTGACGAGTTCGGCAAAGGGTTGGTTGTTTGGCACCTGCCCGATTGCCACAAACACCGCGTCGGTATCCATGTATGTCACTGCACCGTCGTTGTCGCGGAAGGCAACGCCCTGCACCTTGTCTTCGCCCAGGATGTCGCACACCGACACGTTACGAATCCACTCTATGCGGTCGTCGGCAACGATGCGGTCGGTCAATTCCTTGTCGCAAAACAGCCTGTCAAACAGGGTAAGCAGGCGCACTTCGCTGCAGATGTCGGCAAGATACAGTGCATACTGCGCCGCACTGTTGCCGTCGCCCACCACGCACACGGGACGATCCTTGTAAAAGGTGCCGTCGCACACTGCGCAGTAGCACACGCCTTTGCCATACAGTTTGGCTTCGTTGTCCAGTCCCAGATTTTTGTGCGAAACGCCCGTGGCAAGCACCACCGCACGACATTCGTACTCGCCGTACTCCGTTGTCACCTTGAAGTTGCCGTCGGACATTTTGGCAACGGTCGCCGTACCCATGTCGAACTCTACACCGTGGCTTACTGCTTGGTTAAACATATTTTCGGCAAGCTCCGCTCCGCTGATTTCCTGATAGGACGGGTAGTTCTCCACCTTGGGCGCGGTGGCAATCTGTCCTCCGAATGCTGCGGCTTCCAATATCAGTACGCTTTTACCTGCTCGCGCCGCATACAATGCCGCTGTAAGTCCTGCAGGACCGCCGCCGATTACGATAAGATCATACATAATAGCACCTTTTTTGTTTTTTAGATTTTTTTTGTGGATTTTGTGTAGGGATTTTGCGGGGAGGACCTTTTTAAAAAAAAGCGTCCTCCCCGCACCCCTCTCCAAAAACTTCGGGTAAGAGGACGCAAGCGATGTTGCTTTGGATGACATTACGGAATAGGGCTAATACATAGTTTTAGGCTATTCTTCATAGTCGTCCACGTTAGGTGGCGTCCACGTCAGGTGGGCTTTTGGAAAAGGGGTGTGGGGAGAAACACTTTTCACCGAAAAGGTTTCTCCCCACAAATCTTGCTCAAAACACCCCAAAGACTTACTTCTGTTCGATATACTTGCGGATGTTGACGGCGTTTTCGATAAGTCTCACTTCGCCGTTTTCTTCCACTGCCATGGTCGGGGTCATCTTGACGCCCAACTTCTTTGCCATGTCGGTATTGACTGTGGCGTCAACGGCGGTATAGGCAAACCCTGTCTTGTCCAGCATCAACTCCGCCATTTTGCAGTTGGGGCACTTGGGTTGTACAAACAAAATAGGCGTAAACACCTTGCACTCCGACGTGTCGGGCGCAGGTTGCTCGGTAGGTGTCGGCGCGGTCTCTTCGACGGGCCCGACGTGCTTCAAAGTGCTGTGGTCGATGTCGTAGGCCTTGCGGTCCTTCCACTCCTGCGTTTTGCCGTCGTTCCAGTTTTGCACGGGACGGTAGTAGCCGGTAATGCGCGAGTACACTTCGGTGCGCTTGTGGCAATGCGGACACTCGTACACTTCGCCGCTGATGTAGCCGTGTTG
This sequence comes from uncultured Clostridia bacterium, assembly GCA_934281515.1. Lineage (GTDB taxonomy): Bacteria > Bacillota > Clostridia > Christensenellales > CAG-314 > Fimimonas. The sequence goes on from CAKQXG010000004.1 coordinate 37,566, forward strand.
CGGACAAACGGAGTACGTCGGGGACATTGTGTAGTACGGCAAACGATAGTTTTCGGCAATGGTACGTACCAACTTCATAGCTGACTTCCACGTGGGCAGACGTTCGCCGAGGAAGGCGTGGAACACCGTGCCGCTGGTGTACAGCGTTTGCAACTCGTCCTGAATGTCCAGTGCGTCGAACACGTCGGACGTGTAGCCTACGGGCAAGTGCGAACTGTTGGTGTAGTAGGGCGTTTCGCCGGGTTTGCCTGCGAAAATCATGTCGGGATAGAACTTCTTGTCAAACTTGGCAAGACGGTAGGACGTGCTTTCGGCAGGGGTAGCTTCCAGATTGTACAAATCGCCGTACTTTTCCTGGTAGTCGGACAGGCGGTTGCGCATGTGGTTGAGCACGTCTTTGGTGAAATCCTGCGCGCGCTTGTCGGTCATGTCGCAACGCAACCATTTGGCATTGAGACAAGCCTCGTTCATGCCGACAAGACCGATTGTGCTGAAATGGTTGTCGAACGTGCCGAGATAGCGCTTGGTGTAGGGATACAAACCTGCCTCCATCAACTTGGTGATGGTGTTGCGCTTGATCTTGAGCGAGCGAGCCGAGATATCCATCATCTTGTCAAGACGTTTGTAGAAGTCGGCTTCGTCGGTGGCAAGGTAGGCAATACGCGGAATGTTGATTGTTACCACGCCCACACTGCCGGTGCTTTCGCCGCTACCGAAGAAACCGCCGCTCTTTTTGCGCAGTTCGCGCAGGTCAAGGCGCAGACGGCAGCACATGCTGCGCACGTCGCTGGGTTCCATATCGCTGTTGATGTAGTTGCTGAAATAAGGAGTGCCGTACTTGGCGGTCATTTCAAACAACAACTTGTTGTTTTCCGTCTCCGACCAGTCGAAATCCTTGGTGATGCTGTATGTGGGGATGGGATATTGGAAGCCGCGACCGTTGTAGTCGCCCTCTATCATGGTTTCGATAAAGGCGCGGTTGACCATGTCCATTTCCTTTTTGCAATCTTTGTAGCAGAAGTCGGCTTCCTTGCCGCCGATGATGCAGTGTTGTTCGGCAAGGTCGGCAGGTACCGTCCAGTCCAGCGTAATGTTGCTGAACGGGGCTTGCGTACCCCATCGACTGGGCGTGTTTACGCCGTAGATAAAGCTCTCGATGCACTTCTTTACCTGGTCGTAGGACAGGTTGTCTACCTTGACAAAGGGTGCAAGGTAGGTGTCGAAACTGCTGAATGCCTGTGCGCCTGCCCACTCGTTTTGCATGATGCCAAGGAAGTTGACCATCTGGTTGCACAGCGTGGCAAGGTGCTTGGCAGGTGCCGACGTTATTTTGCCACTGACACCGCCCAAACCTTCGGTAATAAGTTGCTTTAGCGACCAACCTGCGCAGTAGCCGGTAAGCATGCTGAGATCGTGCAAGTGGATTGCGCCCGTGCGGTGAGCGTTGGCGATTTCCTCGTCGTACACCTGGCTGAGCCAGTAGTTGGCAGTGATTGCGCCGCTGTTGGACAGGATAAGACCGCCTACGGAGTAGGTAACGGTACTGTTTTCCTTCACGCGCCAGTCGGCAACTTTAAGGTAGTTGTCCACGACGGATTTGTAGTCGAGCAGTGTTTCGCCCACATTGCGTGCGTTTTCGTGTGTTTTGCGATACAAAATGTACGCCTTGGCAACGTCGGTGTAGCCGGCTTGAATAAGTACGGTTTCTACGCTGTCCTGGATGTCCTCCACAGACACGACGCCTTCTACAATCTTATTTTTGAAGTCGGCGGTAACCTTGAGCGACAACATGTCGATGATGTCGTCGTTGTAGGGGGTTTCCTTGGCTTCAAATGCCGCACGTATGGCGTTGCCTATCTTGGCAAGATTGAAATCTACTACACTGCCGTTTCTCTTTTTTACTTGGTACATTTTGGTTCCTCCGATAGCTGCACAGGGCATTTTGCCCGAAAAATTTGTTGGTCCGACGCACCACTGTCGCATTGTCACAGCATTGCAAAACTGTTGTTTGCACTACATATAAAAAGCGCTTTTTCGGAAGCGTCAAGTAAATATATTCTAACTCAACAACGGCGGAATGTCAACAGAGAAAAGCCATTTAAACACAATATATTGGGTTATTTTTTCACTTTAGACACAACATATAGTATGCTAGACATAATATGCCCGACTTACGACGGTTTACACGTCAAAAGTGTGCAAGAGGCCACGAAGGCGCACCGGGTACAAAACCGTTTGCCGATACACGGCGTGTTGCCAATCGGTATTGAAGATTACAGGGAATCTTTCCGAGGCTCCTGACGTGGACTCTCTAGAGAGAAGAGTGGTAGACTATTGTAAGTATACAGCTTGCTTCACATCCCCTCATCCACACCTCGCCGGTGAGGCAAGTAGGGGCACACTACTACAACTAGTCGTCAACGTCAGGTTGCCCACCTCGGGGGAAGGCATTTTTAGTGTTGTCTATTTCAACAATGTAAATAAAGATAATTATGCAATTTCATAGGCGTGCACGTTAGGTGGTCGACTGCGCCTACAGCTCCACTCAACATGACATACTATTTTTCCCTAGTGCCGTCCACATCAGGTTTTACTAGTCCAAAGTTTTTGGAAAGGGGTGTGGGGAGAACGCTTTTTGCAAAAAAGGTTCTCCCCAAAAATCTCTTTCAAAAGACTTTCCCACAAATACCCCCTCCCTAAAAACATTGTTTCACATGTTTCACGCAGTAAAAAACGGGCGATTATCGGCTTTATTTGCCAAAAATCGCCTGTTTATGATGTTTCACGTGTTTCACAAAGGGAAATAATGTTATCTGTGGGTATGGTTAAGATACCCGACCGCCACCGCTTGTACGTCAAGTACTGCTTGTGTTTTTGGGGAAAATGTGCAGTGGCACGGGGCGTACGCTTATTAAAGGTGTGCCATATTGTATCGAAACAATATGATTGACACCCGATAACAATCGCTCCGAAGTAAGTCTTTGGATAAAAGTCTTGACGTAGTCACCAAATCTAACACTCTCGCACAAAATCACAGTGCGGCAATAGAAGCGTCAAGGCGCGCAAGGGTTTGTTGCTTGCCCAACAGCTCGGCAATTTCGCTGGCTCCGCCGGGTGTAGCGGCAAGCCCCGTCAATGCAATGCGCGCGGGCCACAGCACTTTGCCGTTCTTGACGCCCTGACCTTGCGCCACGGCAATCAATGCCTCGTACAAGTGTTGGTTGTCCCAATCGGTTTCGGGTACTGCGGCAAACGCCTGACGTACAAGGGGCAAAATTTCCTTGGCGACGGCGGCGTCGGTCTTTTGCTTGGCGTTGTCGTACAGTGCGCTGTCAAACGCACCGAAGTCCACCAAAAAGCGCAGTTTGTCGGGAATCTCTGCAAAGGTTTCGATGCGGCTTTGGATAAGCTTGCATACAAGGTGCTTGTCGAAGTCCTTCAAGTAGCTGTCCTCTATCCAAGGCGTAGCGTACTCGGCAAATGCCTCGGGGGTCATTTCCTTGATGTACAGACTGTTGAGCCAAGCCAACTTTTGCGGATCGAATATACTAGGGCTTTTGTTGATACCGCTCACGTCAAACTTCTGTTCAAGTTCGGCAAAAGACATCTTTTCGGTGTCGTCCTTGGGACTCCAACCAAGCAACGCAATGTAGTTGATTATGGCGTCTTTCAAAAAGCCTTTTTTTACAAGGTCCTCGTAGCTGGCGTCGCCGTTGCGCTTGCTAAGCTTGTGTTGGGCGTCCTTCATGATGGGCGGCATGTGTATGTACATGGGGCGTTCCCATCCAAATGCGTCGTACAGCAGGTTGTACTTCGGGGTGCTGCTGAGATACTCTATTCCGCGCATAACGCAGTTGATTGCCATAAGGTGGTCGTCTATGACGTTGGCAAAGTTGTATGTGGGCATGCCGTCGGACTTGATAAGTATCTGATCCTCAAGCTCGCTGTTGTCGATGGTAATGTCGCCGTACACCACATCGTGGTAGGTTGTGCTGCCTTCTGTGGGCATGTTCTGACGGATAACGAACGGTTCGCCGGCGGCAAGACGAGCTTCCACTTCTTCCTTGGGCAGGTGCAAACAGTGCTTGTCGTAGCGGCGTGCGCCGTTGACGTCGGGCAGGCTTTGCAGGCGTTCTTCGGTGCAGAAGCAGTAGTATGCGTGGCCCGACTCCACCAACTTTTTGGCGTAGTACATGTATTCGTTTTTGCGTTGGCTTTGAATGTAGGGGCCGTAGTCGCCGCCGACGTCGGGACCTTCGTCGTACATAATGCCTGTTTCACGTAACGTGCGATAGATGATGTCCACCGCGCCTTCGACGTAGCGCCCCTGGTCGGTGTCCTCGATGCGCAGGATAAACTTGCCGCCCTTTTTCTTGGCGTACAAGTAGCTGTACAATGCGGTACGCAGACCGCCGATGTGTAGATAGCCCGTGGGGCTTGGTGCAAATCTTGTTCGTAATTGAGACATTTTGTTAACCTCTTTTATCGTTCTGACTGCGGGTCAGGTTAGTTTTTTAAATTTCTCGCGCATTTGAGCAATTTCGCCGTGCTCCAGCATGCTGTAAAACTGCTCGTGGTCGTTGTAGATGATGTGTTCCAACAGTATCACGTCCAGCGAACCTAACGCTAGCATTACTTTTTCGGTAAAGGCGTAGTCCTCTACGCTGGGCAGTACGGTGCCGCTGACATGACAATGAAACAGCACAACGCCCGACGCTTTGACGCGCATTGCCGTGGCAACAATATCCTTGATGTTGACCGTTACCGTGTCGACGTTGCCCGACGTAAACTGCTCCTTGTACAAAAAGTTGGTAGACGCGTCGACATACACCACTACAAGTTTTTCGATGTAGCTGTCTGCAATCAGCTTTTGCGTATACTTGATGATTGCCGGAATGCTGTTTAGCGATATCTTTTCTGCCTGACTCTTTTTGTACCGCTGAAACACTTCTTTAAGCATGGCAATGTTGCATGCGGTAACTTCGGAAATGCCTTCGACCAACATCAGCTCGCGCGGCGAAGCGTCAAACACGCCTGCAAAACTGCCGAATTGATCCAGCAATTTGTGTGCCAATTTGTTTGTGTCCTTGCGCGGCAGATACTGAAACAGCAACAGCTCCAACACCTCGTGGTCGGCAAAACCCGACAAGCCGTCGTTCATCATGCGAGCGCGCAATCTTTGCCTGTGTCCATCGTTTACGGAAGCCATAACTTCGTCCTTTGTAAAAATTAGTACAATATGTACAAATATAATAGCACAGTTTGGCGGATTTGTGTATAATATAGGTGTAAAAATTTGAAGCGTTTTGCCGACGAAGCCGCATTACGACGTCAACAAACGGTATTTTGTCGGAAATACCCGCGCTACGCAGGTGCAATCCGTCCGACTCGCCACGGCTTTACCGCGACAAAACGCAAAAGGAGCGTACAATGAAAGACGTAAAAGCAATACTTGACGCAAACTTCGACAGCCTTGTAACCACATTGCAACAGGTAATATCCTTCAACACCGAAAAGGGTACGCCTGCACCCAACGCCCCCTTTGGCGCAAACGTAAAGGCATGCCTTGACTACGTACTCGGTACCGCCGCAAAGATGGGCTTTGACACCTACGACTGCGACGGATACGCAGGACACGTAGACCTGAAAGGCAGCGGCAACGAAGTACTAGGCATATTGGGACACCTTGACGTTGTACCTGCCGACCCTGCGGAATGGAACTATCCGCCCTACCAAGGCGTGATTGCCAACGGCAATATGTACGGTCGTGGAACCATGGACGACAAGGGTCCGATGATTGCCTGCCTGTTTGCGCTTAAAGCTCTGCAAGAAGCAGGTTTTGCCCCCACAAAAACCGTGCGCCTGATCTTCGGTTGCGACGAAGAAAGCGGAATGGAATGTGTGGAACACTACTTTACCAAGATGCCCTACCCGACGATCAGCTTTTCGCCCGACGGCGACTTCCCCGTCATCAACTGCGAAAAGGGGATTTACCAATTTGACATCGTATGCGGCAAGTTGCCCCAGGGCGTAACGATAACGGCAGGCGAGCGTGCCAACGTCGTCCCTTCGCTTTGCACCGCCGTACTGTCCGACGTTACCGACGCCGACAAGATTGCGGCTATGCTTGCCGACGGCACCGCATGCGTAACCAACCCCGACGGTTCGATGACAATTACCGCCACGGGCAAAGCGGCGCACGGCAGCACACCCGACGAAGGAGTCAACGCAACGCATGCCGTGTTGAATTTGCTGCATAGGCTGTACCCCGACAACGCAACGATCGCCTTCTTGCACAACAAAGTCTGCGACACCACGGGCAAGAAGTGGGGCGTGGCTCTCAGCGACGAAGAAAGCGGCAATCTTACCTGCAACCTCGGCGTGTTGCGCACTGCCTCCGACGGCACATTGACAGCAACAATCGACATCCGCTTCCCCGTCACATTCAAGTGCGACGATATGTACAAGTTGCTACGCGCTAACACGCCTGACGACTTTGCAATAGTCCCGGGACACATCAGCGAACCGCTGTTTGTGCGCGGCAACAGCCAACTTGTAACGACGCTTATCGGCGTGTACAACAAGCAAATGAACGTCAACGAGCACCCCATTGCCATTGGCGGCGGTACATACAGCCGTTGCTTGCCCAACTGCGTGGCGTTTGGACCGATGTTCCCCGGCGAAGAACAAACCATCCATATGCCTAACGAACTGATAATTTTGGCAAACCTTCGCAAAATGACCGAAATCTACGCCGAGGCTATCTACGAATTGGCAAAGTGAGCTTTTTTGAGAGATTTTTGATAGAGTATAAATATGTGGAAGGGGAAACTTTTTGCAAAAAGTTTCCCCTTCCCCATAGCTGAACTAACGCCAAGCGACTAAAGCTTTCTTTATTAGGTTTGGTATTTACATCAAGCTGTTGCTGTTTTGTCTCTCTATACTTATTTCAGACTGTCGTTTTGCAGGGTGTTGTCGTGTTCTCTCCGTTTTTCATTTTCGCCTTTCGTCTTGGGGTTTGTACCACGGAAGGCAACCTGACGTCAACGCGAAAAAATTCTTTTTCGCAATACATATCTCTAATGGTTTAGACAACATTTTGCTTATATCGTTAGAATGCAAGCAACTAAAAATCTTGTCTTAGCTCGGCTTAAATTTTTAAGTCGGGCTTTTTGTATTTGCCGGAGCGAAAAACAATTTTTTCGTTTTCGTTGACGTCAGACGAAAAGCAAAGTAAATTTGCTTACTCGTGCTTGACTTCCGTGGTACTGCACCGTCGCCGAAAGGCGAAAAAGAAAAACGGAGGTATGTAAAAATGAAAAAAGAATTTACTAAAGTTGAAAAGTACGGTTTCAAAAAGGGAATCGAAATATTCAACGAAAACGAAACGCACGGTTACTTCGCTGTAGCCGATGACGAGAAAGCCATTACAAGAATGCAACGTTACGTCGACAGCGGCATGAAGGGTGACGAGAAACTTACACATACACAAGTAATGTTTTTCAAAGGCGTAATTGCAGGTATTCGGTTTTGTCTCAAACGCAAAGCCGTTTATCCCGAAAGAGAAAGAACTTCTTCTTTCCAACAACGTTACGAAGAACACTGCTACGGTAAAGAAAACCACTACGACGGTTTTGCTTGGTACGAGGTATTTTAATATGAAAACATCGGTAAATATCCAATCTCAATACGACTATTGTGACGGCGAGTGCATAATGAATTTCTATTTCATTGATGTAAATGACAAGCAAATAACCGTGGCTGTACAGCGTCTTGGTCACGTTTTTCTTGATACGTATCAACTTTTTAACGACAACAACGGCAAATATTTTGAGTACGGCGTTATGTGCGACCGCATCTATTTAGACGAATTTTACAATTAAAGGAGAAACAAATGAAAACCGTATACAGAGAAGCAATTAAACGAATCGACTTGGTAATGGACGAAGACGAAACCACTTTTGCCCAATACTTTTTAACAATTTTCCAAAAGACAGACATCTACAGCGACTTTGTTGCCGTAAGACTTTCGTACAAAACAGTACATGTTTACGTGACTACAAAGGCAGTGAACGAAGCAATTAAATGGTTGCAAACATACGGCGTTATTACAGGTGTACACGACTCGATGGCTTACGTACTGCCGCACTTTGAAATAGATTTCGATCCGTTTGAATACACCGATGCAATTGTTACAGACAAAGAAATTTACTAAGGAGAGCAACAATGGAACAAACAGAAAAAGTAGAACCAATTATTGACCTTGAAGCACTGCTTGAAGAAGTACAAGATATGATTGAGGAACGCAGAGCAATCGAAGGAGATTACGATGGATGGTATTAAGATAGTTATTGGCTCTTGGGGCAGCTACAACGAATGTAACGAACGTGCGCTTGGCTCTAAATGGCTGGATTTGTCCGATTACACCACTTGGGATGAGATTGCCAATGAACTCAAAAACGAAGGCTTTGTGCTTGACGGCATTGACGAAGAATTGTTTATACAAGATGTCGAAGGCATTTGCGACAGCTCTGTCAACTGGGATTACGTAAACCCCGAAGACTTGTTTAACACGTTGAAAGAATCCGGTGTGTTGAACAATGAATACAAATACAATGTGTTTTGCGCATTTCTCGAAGTGCGGGATTTCGACGAGTTTGAACGCCGAGTTACTGACCATGGAGAACACTGGGACGACGACATCAACCTGTGGCAAAACCACGATTGGGACGACTACGGCAGAGAAATAATGGACTGCTGCGGAGAAAAGCTACCAGAGCACTTGGAAGATTTCTTCGACTTCGAACAATACGGCAGATACTGCGGCGCAGATTACGTATACGAATACAGCAACGGGCTGATTGAAATTCAATAACTAAAGCGAGTTACGGTTAAGCAACTCGCCTTTTTATACAAAAATTACAAGGAGAATGAAAATGAAAACAACAGTAACATTTGAAGACAAGAAAAAGAAAGCAATCGAACTCATGGAAGAGTTAGGCATTTACAAGCCGTACATCCGCGGCTTTAAGCAAGACAACACAATTTGCTACTTCGAACAATACGCAGGCTTTTGGGCGTATCAGGACGAAGAGCTAATGAAAAAGATTAAGGAATTTGAAGAACGAACAGGCAACTTGGTTTACGCCGTAACTCACGAATACTTAGAGTTCGGCGAATGCTACGACTTCCTCATCATCCCCAACTATAAATCCGACTGGAAGTACCTTATATCCCCCTATGAAAAAGGCTTTGCGGTATACGCATATGTCTGGAACAAGGACGATGATTCTTGCTCGGAATACGGCACAATTGGCATCCGTTCGTTTGG
>CAKQXG010000005.1 GCA_934281515.1 uncultured Clostridia bacterium
TCCTCGAACCCGCGTTCAAGGAAACTCAAAAAATGCCCGTTTTAATTGAAATTAGAGGATAAAACTATGATTTTTATTACTAAAAGGTGTTCGTGCGAGGTTAAACAAACGCACAAACGGAAAAAGCCATTGCCAACCTTATAAAAGCGTTAGAAGCAGGCATTTTCAGCGACACCACCAAGGCTCGCTTGGACGAGTTGGAAAACAGAAAAACTTTGCTTGAGTTACAACTACAAAACGCTAAATTGCAAGACAAAAACGCTCTTACCGAAAAGAAGATTTTACAGTACATAAACCAAGCCAAAAACTTAAATCCAAAGCTCTTGATACCCTTACTGGTAAAAAATATTTTTGTAACAAAGGAGCGTGTGGACATCGAATTAAATTACACGCAATTCGACAAAGAAGCCGACGCCCAAAACAGAAAACCATACGGCATAAACAAATGCGACCCCGACGGAATTGACAATCCCGATCGGGGTTTTTGCTATCTTGAGATACCTGCGACAGCCTTAATTTCATATAACATTTTGCATTCTATGCATAAAAACCCACGAAATAGGCTACTGGTAATAACTGTTAGAATCTATATAAAATAGCCATTTTTGACCCGTTTTTGGGCTTTTTGACCCCAAAAACACCCCATTTCTCGCTCCAAAGGTGTTCAAGCCCGTCAAAGTCCCCTTCCCCATACCCCTACCCTTTTAAAAACTTTCAGTAGGGGTAATGTCAACTGGTATGCGCCTACCGCAGACTAGTTTTTCCGTCTAAGGTGACAATTCAGAGTTAGATATATTCATTTATCAAGCACTGTTTTTTTTATTCCGTTTATTTTTATAGCGTGTACGCATTGACCAAGCCTGTCAACAACTTAATAAGCAAGTAGTAATTTTTGTTGCCGCCTGCGTAGTACAGGAAGGTCCATCGGATATGCGCATGAACACCCGACAAAATTGCAAATTTTGAAAATCTTGGGAGTTTTGTTGCCGATGTTGCATTTATCGCGTTGTTTTGTTATGAAAATGTTTTTTTATACAATTTCTTACTTGCCAGTTTATTGAAGCAGCCGACAAAATTTTTTATTGGGTTTGGCGCACGCGGTCATACAAAAAACAAACATCGGTAAATTTTACTCAACACTTGCAAAAAAAGACAAAAACATTTATAATGGTAGTACTATGCTTAAACTAAGTCAAATTTGGAACAATATTTTGTTGGAGACCGAAGCAAAGGTGTCCACGTTGGCGTACGATTTGTACATCAACCCCCTGCAACCGGTGGGCATACACAAGGACCACCTTATTTTGCTTGCCGAAAGCCGCACTTTGCGCGACCTCGTCACTCGCAACTACAAGGAAATCCTTAAAAAAAGCACCAACGCCGTGTTTCCGTCGATAATCGACATCGACATCATTACCGAGGACGACATACCCAACCTCAGCACCGTCGAACAGGAAGTAGACATACCTGTCAGCAACAACTACCTGTCGGAAACCGACGTAAAGCCCAACTTTATTTCGCAGTACACCTTTGACAACTTTGTCGTGGGCAGCAGCAACCGCTACGCCGAGGCAATAGCGCGCTCGGTTGCCGAAAACCCTGCCGTCACCTACAACCCCGTCTTTTTGTGGGGAGGCGTGGGACTAGGCAAAACGCACCTTATGCACGCCATAGGCAACAGCATACAGCGCAACTTTCCCGAAAAGAAAATCGTGTACGTAACATGCGACCAGTTTGTAAACGAGTTTATCGAATCTATCCACAACAACACCAACCCCGACGCAACCAAGAACTTCCGCGACAAGTACCGCAAGGTTGATGTGCTGATGATGGACGACGTGCAGTTTTTGGCAGGCAAAGAAGGTACGCAGGAAGAAATGTTCCACACTTTCAACGAGCTGTACCTTGCCGGCAAACAAATCATACTCAGCAGCGACCGTCCCCCAAAGGAAATCAAGATTGCCGACCGCCTTAAAACTCGTTTTGCGTTCGGCGTGATTGCCGACATTCAACCGCCTAACCTCGAAACGCGCATTGCCATTCTGCAAAAAAAGTGCAACGCCAAAAATTACAACATCAACTTTAACGTGCTTGAACTGATTGCCGAAAAAATAACCAGCAACATCCGTGAAATGGAAGGTATGCTCAACCGCATTGTAAGTTACAGCACGCTTGTCGGCGGCGACCCTAACGACCTAAACATCGTCAACGACGCCCTACGCGACTACGCCGACGCCAGCACCGATATTATCACCATAGACCACATAGTACAAAACACTTGCGACTACTTCCACGTGTCTTGCGACGAAATCGTCGGCAAGAAGAAGAATAAGGAAATTGTCATTCCGCGCCAGATTTGTATATACCTTATTTGCGATATTCTCGGGCAAAGCGTACCGCTTGTGTCCATAGGAGAGTACTTCGGCGGACGGGATCACACCACCGTAATGCACGCACGCGACAAGATAAGCCAGGAAATAAAAACAAACGACGTCATCGCCAACCAGGTGAAAGACATCAAAGATAAAATTTATAATAGATAGTTTTGAAAATAAGATTTGTGGGGAGAAACCTTTTCGTTGAAAAGCGTTTCTCCCCACACCCCTTTTCCAAAAGCTTTTGAGTAGATTTTTTAGGGGAAAAGTTTTGCAAATGATAGTAATTGTCGGTAAAATCTTGTTTTTTGAATAGATAGAATTTGTCGACGAGTACATTGTGATACTCGATACTAGTAATGGCAAGTACTGGGTAATGTTTGTTGTTACACAAAGTAAGTACTACGAGATGCCGTGCATTATGTCACGCAAATTGTTCGGCATACCCCTGAACATACATACTTTACAGCCATAGCACTAGTCAAATTGTCGCTACGCACTGCGCTATTGCAACAATATGCTCAATACACTACTTCCAAGCTTTTGGAAGTGGGGTTTGGGGCGAAACACTTTTCACCGAAAAGGTTTCGCCCCAAAAATTACTCCAACAAAAGTTTTTGAAAGGATAGGGGTATGGGGGAAGGGAAACTTGTTTCAACAAGTTTCCCTTCCCCCATATATCACTCTATTTCAACACAATCTTATATTACAACTCTTCGTCACAAAGCATCAGAATGCCCGACACCATGTTTACGAAAATCAGCGTGCAAATCTTAAAGCCAAGGCTCACTTCTTCGTGGTTCTCTATTTTTTTGCAGTACGACACGGTCATCGGAATCATCCACGCCAGCGGAATCAAAGCAAAGCCTGCCGCAACGCAGGATAGAATCATAAAAATCTTAGCAACCAACTTCATTGTTGCGTTGTCACTGCGTTTAGATTGCGTCGGTTGAGGCACGGAAGTGCTGTTTATGCTGTCGTTGTACATACCGTTGTTTTCGTTGAACGGGTCGGCGGCAAACGAGTCGCTGCTGCCTCCGACGACGGTACTGCCACATTTGTCGCAATACATCGCGTTATCGTCCAGTTGACGTCCGCATTTTGTGCAGAATTTCATTGTATTTTGTCTCCTTGTGTATTGTATATTATTTTTTTGCATAACCGTAGTGCAAAGCATTCATGTCAAAGCGCACCGGTTGATTATCACTATACATCTATCAATATGTTTTGTCAATCAATACGGTACATACCTGTTTCCCACAACACTTCTGTTAATCTTCGATTACCAGACAATTGACAACCCGACTTACCGCAGTGCAAGCGTCGATAGCTATCACGCCGTCGGCGTAAAACGGCGAATAGTCGGCGTTTATGCCAAACTCGGCTCCGTTGCGGTCGCCTTCCAACTTGGCATGGCCGTAGCTGCAATGCCAATGTCCGCAAACGGTAGTCTTGCCGGGAACAATTGCGCCGTACTTGACGGCACAGTCCATGCCGTGCAACCAGCGAGCCGATTTCCACTCTTCAGCCGAAGCTTGTCGCCAATCGTCGTAGTACTTGTACTTGTTTAGTGCGCAAACATAGTCCTCCGCGCGCGTGGTACAGGGAAACCAACCGTGTACAAACACATAGTTGTCCGTCTCAAAGTAGTCGCGCATTTGGGGCAAAATTTTGCGTACGTATGCGGATTTTTCCAATCGTCGCACCGTTTGCGCAGTAAAATTGTAGGCAAAGTCGAAGTCGCAATGCGCCAGTTGCAGCGCCGTGTCGAACGTACCGTTGGGGTAGTGCACGGTGTTGGCAATTCCGACGTACTGCATATAGTAGTCGAATCTGTCCAGCAAATCTTCGAACAAATCCTCGTGATTGCCCTTGACAAGCACTACTTCGTCGCGCTCCATCAAATCACACACAAAGTCCTGCATCTCCAATGCCTGTCCTCCACGGTCCATCAGGTCGCCGCAAATAACAAGCTTGCGCGGCTCGACTTCGTCGTACCAACCGGCTTTCGTCAGTGCGGCAACCGTTTCGTCATAAAACCCGTGCGTGTCGGATATTACATAGTATTTCATATTTTTTGAGGGAGAGAGTTTTTGCGGGGAAAACCTTTTTTACAAAAAGCGTTTTCCCCGCACCCCTTTCCAAAAATTTTGAATAGATTTTTAGAAAAAGTTTTGCAAAGATTAAAATTGTCGGCAAGTACTAGGAGATGCCTGTCATTTTATTGAGCAAATTCATTTAGCATAACTTTAAATGTCAGCGTATACCGATACTACCGCCGTCGCATCGTTCAAATAGCGGCAACAAATTGTGCAATCGCAACAACTTTGCAATACACTACTTCCAAGCTTTTGGAAGTGTGAACAACGATAACGGTAAAGTAAGTAATCAATGTTGTACAGCCGTAGCACAAACATATATTTGCCACTCGCGTTGCACCGAACAACACTTGCTTGCACCCCTACCCAAAGCTTTGGGAAAGAGGCACGGGGGAAAACACTTTTCACAGAAAAGGTTTTCCCCCGTAATACCTACTCACAAAACTATCTCATAGTATTTACAGGCAGAATAAAGTACAGCACTTCGTCGCTGTTGTTGACGGTAATAACGCAACCCATGTGCTTGGCAAATTCCATCTTGATGGTTTCGCCGTTGATGACGCGCAGGCAGTCGGCAAGGTAGCGGCTGTTGTAGGTGCTGTCGATATCCTTACCGGACAGCGACACTGCGACGGTCTCTTTTGCCGTGCCGTACTGGCTGGTGGAAGATATGTTCATATTGTACTCGTCGATATTGAGCGACACAAGGTTGTTCTTTTCGGCGCGCGACATAATTGACGCCGTGGTTAGCGAACGCTCGAACACAGCCTTGTCGACAAGCAAAGTGCTGACAAACTCGCGCGGAACGATATTGTCGTACTTGATGTATTGTCCTGCCAGCAAGCGCGTAAACAGGCGCGTGTTGGGCAACTCGACAAGCATGTAGTTGTTTTCGATGTAGACATGCAGAACATCGTCCTCGTCATCAAGCAACTTAAACAACTCGTTAAGGCTTCGCGCAGGTACCGTTGCGGAAATATGATCGACCGACTCTTCGAGCGGCTTTTTGGCAAGTGCAAAACGGTAACCGTCTGTTGCAACGGCAGTAAGGCTGTAGCCAACCGCGTCAAAATTGACGCCTTTAAGCATCGGGCGGCTGTCGTCGGTCGCAACGCTGAACAACACGTTGTTGATGATTTCCTTAAGGTTGTGCTCGGCAATGGCAAGATAGCTGTTGCCGCCGACGTTTTCCACTTCGGGGTAGTCCTCGACGTCAAGCGTGGCAATGTTGCACTCGCTGCCCGACGTGCTGACGTACAGGCGTGTGTCGTCGGACGTGTCAAGCGACACGTCGGTGTCGGTCTCGGCAATGTTGCGGATGTAGTCGGCAAAAATCTTGCCCGGCACAAGCATCGTGCCGCCGACAATTACATTGGCTTCGATGGTCTTTTCTATTGCAAGGTCCTTGTCCGTTGCGTACAGGGTCAGTTTGTCATCCTCTGCGGAGAACTTGATACACTCCAACACGGGACTGGCGTCCTTGCCCGACAATGCCTTGGATACCTTGGCTACTGCGTCGTTAAGATCGATACTGTTTACGATTATTTTCATTTTGTACTCCTTTGCCGTATGGCGCGGTTGTTTGCGTGTTTTTTGTATAAATTATTGTTGATTTGAGTTACTTGTGCTGTCAATGTAAGTTGCTGTTAAAACGAACCCTCGAAATTACGTCGAAAATCAGGGTTGCCTACGATTGTTGTTTTGAGGTAAGGGGCAAGTTACGGATCAACTCGTCAATGTCGATTTGCACGTTCGGCAGGGTGCAAGCAAAGTTTGTCCACACCGAATTCACAACAACTGTGGGTTACCCACAAGGTTTGTCCACACGACCTATTTTGGCAATAGCACTAGATGTAGGTGTTTCACGGCTTTAAAACACAAGATGTAGGAGCAACATTTTCCATTGTACGAGTTGTCCACAACTCCACAAACCCTATACACACTACTACTCTTGGAAGAATAACTAAATTGATAGTTCGTCCGGGAACGAACGCAGACATCAATAAAGTAATATCTCAAGCCTGAATACTTACGTGTAGTTGTCTTTCTGTAAACCTTTGCCGTCGTAGTGTAATTAAGCGTAACGTTGTCCCTACGACACTTATTTATATTATACAATATATTAGTTAAAAAATCAATATTACAGCACTTGAAATTTGCCGCATTTATAAAATATCGTACGGGATTGTTTGCCATCGCTTTGTCTGTATGTACGTACACTATTTTAAAACGGACTTTACGCAGATAGGCGAACGCCGAACCGACTATTCGTATAAACGATCGTGTATATTGCGTATTTGCGAAGCAAGTCTGCTTAAAATTCTTGAAGGCAGGTGTGTTAGTAATGATAGTTTTGGGGCGGAAATTTTCCTTGCAAGACGTCACCGATACGCTTGAAAAGACTTATTTGCCTAAAACTATTGAAAATATGTACAAATTGTGGTACAATGTCTAAAAAGAATTTAAGGAGCGCGATGTAATGAGCGTTTTATTGATAGATGCCGACGGCGAACTGTGGTATACCCGTCAGGAAGCGTTGGGTGTGCAGTACATTGCCATGCCGTACAGTTACGGTGGCAATGAGTACTACTACGACCTTGGCAAGAACACCGACTTTGCGGAGTTTTACAAGGCAGTGCGTGGCGGCGAGGTACCAAAGACAATGGCACTCAATCCGCAGGAATACGAAGAAATACTTCGTCCGATTTTTGAAAGCGGACAAGACGTGTTGTATGTCA
This sequence comes from uncultured Clostridia bacterium, assembly GCA_934281515.1. Lineage (GTDB taxonomy): Bacteria > Bacillota > Clostridia > Christensenellales > CAG-314 > Fimimonas. The sequence goes on from CAKQXG010000005.1 coordinate 7,213, forward strand.
GCTTTTCGCATACGATGAGCGGCACTTTCGACCATCTCAATACTGCTTTGGCAACGTTGGCGGAGGAGTTTCCCGAACGCAAATGCACAGTGTTTGATACCAAGTCTATAAGTGTTGGCGCAGGCATGCAAATGGAGTATGCCGCCGAGCTTAAAAACAGTGGCGCAACCGACGAACAAATAATAGAAGCGTTGCAACGTTTTACCGATCGCGTAGCCATGTACTTTGTTGTAGATGATTTGATGCACCTCAAGCGCGGCGGAAGATTGAGCGGTTTTGCTGCGTTTGCAGGCAGTTTACTCAGCTTGAAACCCGTGTTGACCACCGACGAAAACGGCAGTCTGGCAGTTATTGCCAAGAAAGCGGGTAAAAAGGCTGCTATGCGTATGCTTGTAAACGAAGTCGTCGAACAACTGACCGGCACAGAGTTCCCCGTGTATGTACTTGACGCCGATTGCCCCGATGACGGCAAGTGGATTGCCGAACAAATACGCATCGCACGTCCCGACGCTCAAATTGTGCGTCAGATGGTTGGGCCTGTAATCGGTTCGCATTGCGGTCCCGGCACGGTAGGCGTGATATTTATTGCCGACCAACGCCCGATACCTTTGAAAAAATAGCTCGCTCGGCAGGGTAAGCTGCGATGCGACATGTAAAAACGTTGTGATATAATTACGTACAAACAGCCCGAAACATAATTGTTTCGAGCTGTTTTTTTTTGTGCTGTCGTAAATTTTTTGTAACGTATTAGTTTTTTTTTGCTACTCAATCACTTTTGCAACCAAAGCATCTTTGCAAAAATGAAGTTCGGGAACGCAGCGAACGGACTGTTACATCGGCATGAATATCGACGTCAAAGCCGTGGTAAGTGCCTATATTGTCCAGCAATTGCACGTCGGGAATCGACTTTGCAAGGGCATTGTACAACGCTACGCCTTCGTCGTGTAAACAATCGTACTGCTCCGTTTCCACAAATGCGTGTTCGACCGACAGTGAAGTAAGTCGCTCCATCGGGCTGTCGTAAGTTTTGCCGTCTAGATACCACTGCCACATCTTTGCGTTGCAACGAGCGTTCCACAGCGGCGTGTCGACAAAAGCTTGCATGGACGGCGTGTTTTGCTTGTCGTCCACGACAGGGTAAATCGTCATCAAGCCAACCGGTTGAGGCAAGTCGGTTTGAGCTACGGCAATAGCTGTTTCCAATGCAAGATTGCCGCCTGCGCTGTCACCGCCTATAACAATGCGCGTTATGTCTATGCCTAGCCGTTCGGCATTGTCTGTCATGTACTTGTAGCAATGTACGGCCGCGTCTATTGCCGTTGGGTAGGTTGCCTTGGGTAGTACCGGGTAATCTACGCTGAACACAATACAAGGCGCGTCGGTACAATAGACTTGTTCCAATTTATAGTGTACAAACGTCTGTTTGTACGCAAAACCGCCTCCGTGCAGGTAAAAAAGGCACGGTAAACTGCTGTTAGTTGTACGTTTGGGGCGGAGTGTGTGGAACCAGATATTACCTGCCTTACCGTGCGCATATGTTACTTTGCGCCGATCAAGTCCCTTGGGTAACAGCGGAATAAACGCATTTGCGATAGGCACTGCCCACTTGTAAAACACCGCCGACGGCAGCCGTTTGAGTTGTTTGTCGAAGTTGTATTTGTTCATATATTAGTCTTTTATTAAGTAATTATTTTTAAATACTCTACCACTAATATTGTAACATACAATAAGGTGCAAAATCAAGTGGTAGAGCCGTTTCGTTTAAGATTTGTGGCAATATTGCCACTTTTATTAAGTGAAATTGTTGAAAAATCAGTTACGGCTAGTCGAGACAGAAGTTTTTAAGTGAGAGTGTGCAGTGAATATATGTTTATCTGTCTTCAAATAAGCAAATAATTTGTATGTAAAGGCTTGATTTTTTTTTTACAATTTAGTATAATATATAAGCTAACGAAGTGTAGTGAAACTAAATACAGTAATCAATTTAAAAAACTATCGAGGTGTAGCGCAGTTGGAGCAAGGCGTAAAGCAAATCGGCACAGTGTGCCGTTTGTAGCCGGCTCGCAAGAACGAGAATTACGTTCGCAGCGCGGAAGCGGAACGCTACCAACTGATAGTAAACATTGTAGGCAACAACAACTAAATACCGTAATTAACTTGAAAAATTATCGAGGTGTAGCGCAGTTGGTAGCGCGCTTGGTTCGGGACCAAGAGGCCATGGGTTCAAGTCCCGTCACTTCGACCAAACGGTGGCTCGCATTGAGTCACAAAAACAGGAAGGAGTAAAGCCCCTTCCTTTTTTGTTCCTTGCAGCATCGCCACCTTGAAGTCTTTTGCCGAGATAGATTGAAATGATGTAGCGTTCCGTTGCACTACACTTACGCCGACCGCACGCACAGGTACGGCGACAAGTCCCGTCACTTCGACCAAACGGTGGCTCGCATTGAGTCACAAAAACAGGAAGGAGTAAAGCCCCTTCCTTTTTTTGTTTCCACAGGTTTAAGTAAGTAAAACAAAGGTGTAAAATGAAAAATAAACAAATTGTATTCAGCGATATCGACGGCACGTTGCTGACCAGTACGTTGGAAATTTCGCCAGATACGGTGGCGGCTATACGTGCGCTTGCGCAACGAGGTGTGCCGTTTGTAATTGTGTCGGCACGCGGCCCTATGGCAATTGCGCCGTTGCTTGCCAAGTACAACTTTGCATGCCCCGAGATTTGTTACAGCGGCGCGCTGCTACGTGACGAGTGTGGCAAAGTGTTGTACCACAAACCGCTCGGCAAAGCCACGGCCAAGGCGGTGATAGAGTATCTGCGCACACTGCCCTACGACACTTCCGTATGTGTGTATTCGCCAGACCAATGGATTTCGCCTGACCGCAGTGACCCTCGCGTACAAAGCGAAGAACGTATTGTCGAGGCGCAGTCGATACAAGGAACCGTGGACGACGTTACCGACGACGTCAGCAAGTTGCTTGTGGTGACGTCCAAAGCCGAACTAGACGGTGTGGAGGCTGCCGTAAAACACGCTTTTCCGTACTGCACCGTAGTGCGTAGCGGCAGTTTTTTACTTGAAGTGATGGCGGACGGCGTCAACAAAGCCGAAGGCGTCAAGTTGTATTGCAATCTCGTAGGCGCATCGCCTGCCGACTGCGTTGCCTTTGGCGACCACTACAACGACGTCGAGATGTTGCGTGCCGTAGGGCGCGGCTATCTGATGGGCAACGCCCCGAATGAACTACTTGCCGCACTGCCGTTGCACACCGACGACAACAACCACAACGGCATATACAACGCTTTGCGCAAAGAGGGCATTGTGTAACTTTTGTCCGACATAGCTACCTATCAAAATATCCGAAATAACAAAAAAACAGCACTTCCTTGCTCGGGAGGTGCTGATGTGTTTTGCGGTTTTGAGCCGACAAGCTATGTTTGTCGTTCGTCGATCGACGAAAACACTCTTTATTTGCTTGTTTCGGTTTGGTTTAGCGTGTCGAGAATCTCCGTGCCTTTGTCCAGTTTGGAAAAGTCGAGAGCAAAACTGAAATTGCCTACACGGAAACGTGACACGGTGTACTTGGAAATAAAGTTTCCGTAACCGTCGGATTGTCTGTCGAATCCTTTTTCGTTAAGGCTGTCGGGCAGACACTGCATTTGCATAAAAGCAATTGCCCCAAGTGAACAGTTTACCGAAGACAAACTGACGTACTTGGGCGTTTCGCCGTCCATAATAACGCAATTTTGTCTGTATGCAAAGTTGAAAGCCGCATTGTAAATATTGTTGGTTGTGGGCATATACACTTGCACCGACGGGCTATCCTGAAATTTAGTCGAGCCCTTGTCCATACTGCGAATGTAGGTTGACAGCTGGTTTGCGTCGATAAATCTTTTGGCGGAATTGATCTTCAATTCGTTTTTGCTTTCTTTGCCGTCAATCGTTACGGTTGCGATGTTTTTGTCAAAGTCGTACTTGGTTGCTACATCGCTTTTGCTAGCTTGCACTTTGGTTTTGCCGATGTAGAAACCGTCCGTTACGGTGCTGCTGTTTACAGGACGTTGACGTTCGCCGTTTTCAAAAGTGACGGACGTATTGGTGCTTGTCTTTAGCGTGACACTGTTTTCGTCTTGCGAAACAATGTTGTTTGCAAGTGCGCTCCAACCGTCAAGTTCGGCAACTTTGCCGCCTTCCACGATGTCGCTTTTGTTGTAGGTTACCTGTATTTGTTGTTCGGTTGTTACCGTCCAATTGAGCTTGTCTGCGTCAAGCGTGTACTTGATCGTGTACGTGCCGGACGCTGATGCAGGTACCACTTCGTCCTTGCTGTAAGGCGACACTTCGTTTGCCGACGATGTGGAAATAACCATATCTTTGTAGTACGTTTTGCCGTCAAACGAGTAGTTGCCGAACAATGCCGACGAATCTTTTGCGGTGTAGTCCGCAAGAGTTATGTTGTATGTAAGAACTTCTCCGTCAACCCAACGGACGGCGTTGTCCGTAGTTTCGGCTTGGTTGCACGCCGTAAGCATAAGGGCGGTTGCCAGTAGCAGTGTAAGCACTAGCGCGATACTTTTTTTCATATTTTTCTCCGTTTTGTTGCTGTTTTTGTAAGCAGCTAAACAAGTATTTTGTACAGATTTTGCCCATACGTATGCAAAAGTTTGTTACGTACGGGCAAAATCGATGTTTGAAATACGGTTATTTGTTGTCTTCGGCGGAACCTTTGTCGTCGGTCGTTTGGTTATCCGTTTGCGATGCGTCGCCGTCGTTTGCAGGCTGTTGCGCGGACGGAGCCGAGTTTGCGTCGTTTGTCGTTGCGGCAGGCGTTTCGGCGTGGTCGTCCTTGTCCATAGCGGCAATAACTTCGTCTGCCGACTTGCCCGAAACAAGCATTTCCACTTCGTCTGTGTGGATCGTTTCACGCTCGACAAGCACTCGCGCCATGTTGTGAAGCACATCGAGGTGTTCGCTTAACAATTTTGTCGCGCGTTGATGGCAACTTTCCACTATCGCACGTACTTCCTCGTCAATTATGCCGGCAATCTCTTCGGAGTAGCCTTTTTCCGTCTGGTAGTCGCGACCGACAAAGATTTCCCCGGTGCTACCGTAAAACAGCGGTCCGATGCGGTCGCTCATACCCCATTCGGTAACCATGCGACGAGCCTTTTCGGTAATCATCTTGATGTCGCCGCTTGCGCCCGTGCAGTAATTTTTAATTATGAGTTCCTCAGCAACCCGTCCGCCAAGACCCATTGTGATTTCGTCAAGCAGTTGTTGCTTGCTTACGTGGTCGTTGTCGTTGTCGGGACGGCTCATGGTGTAACCTGCGGCCTGACCGCGAGGAATGATTGTAACTTCATGTATCGGATCGCAATATTTAAGCAAACTGCCGATGATTGCGTGTCCGGCTTCGTGGTATGCCGTGATGCGTTTGTCCGGTTCGGTGACAAGGCGAGATTTCTTGGCAGGGCCCATGACAACCTTGTTGATGCCTTCGTTGATGTCCGCCATGTTGATGACCTTGCGCCCGTCGCGAACCGCCAGTATTGCCGCTTCGTTAAGAAGATTTTCCAGGTCGGCGCCCGTAAAGCCTGCCGTAATGCGTGCTACCTGACGGAAGTTGACATCCGGTGCAATAGGCTTTTTGCGAGAGTGAACCTTGAGTATCGCCTCACGTCCGCGCACGTCGGGACGATTGACGAAGATTTGTCTGTCGAAACGGCCGGGGCGCACCAATGCCGGGTCAAGGATATCGGCGCGGTTGGTTGCCGCCATTACGATAATGTTGGTGTTGGACTCGAAACCGTCCATTTCCACCAGCAATTGGTTTAGAGTTTGTTCCTTTTCGTCGTGTCCGCCGCCGAGACCTGCGCCGCGCTGACGTCCTACGGCGTCGATTTCGTCGATAAAAATGATGCAGGGCATGTTCTTCTTGGCTTGGTCAAACAAGTCTCTTACGCGGCTTGCGCCAACGCCTACGAACATTTCTACAAAGTCACTACCGCTGATAGAGAAGAACGGTACGCCTGCTTCGCCTGCAACTGCTTTTGCAAACAGCGTTTTACCTGTTCCCGGAGGACCTACGAGCAACACACCGTGCGGAATACGCGCGCCGATGTCGTTGTACTTTTGCGGATTTTTGAGGAAGTCGATAATTTCCTGCAATTCTTCCTTCTCTTCGTCGGCACCTGCCACGTCGGAGAAGCGAACCTTGATGTTTTTGACCGCATGCGCGCGCGAACGACCGAAATCCATATTTTGGTTGTTCTGACGAGAGATCATGCGGAACATGTAGAAGCCCAAGCCGACAAGCAACAACAGCCACAGCACGGGGAATACGTAGTCTGTCCAACTTGTGGTGTTGTATGTGACGGAGTACTTCAGTTGAGCATTGGCGTAGTACTTGTCAGGGTCGGCTGTTGCGCCCGGAGTGTTGGCAAGGGCGCGAGTGTTGTCTATGGCTTGTATGATAAAGTCTTCAACCTCGGCTTGATTACCGACCGCGACGGTAAACTTAAACTTTTGATTTTTTGTTTCCGCAGTGACGGTGTACACATTGATGTTAATCTTGATGTACTGACCGATGTTTTCCTTAAACTCACTGTAAGTGATGTCGGTTGTTTGGTTGCCCAGGGCAAGGAAAAGCACGACAAACAATCCCACGAGCAGCAGGATGGAAATTATCGTGTAGATAGTCCCTTTACGTCGTTGTTGATCCAAATTTTTCTCCTTACGCGCCCGAAACGAACGCTAAACGAATTTTGTTCTTTTGTTAGTACGGCAAAGCCGCAGGTTTGTAGTGTCACTGCCGCTAACCATACAATTGTACAGCTAACATTATACCATATAACAAACTACACTGTCAAACAAAATGCTTTGTCAATAAACGGTAATGTGGCAATGCAGCGCAAACGTAGTGGCTGTAGTCTGTAACCGTACGACCATTTTACAGTAAAACACTTGAATAATCCTTAAAATATACTCGGGCACGTTTTTACTGAAGTTTTTATTAAAATACCGTGTAAAGCACAATGCGTGTCTGCCTGAAGTATTTCAATTCTGTTCTACGTAGTATTTAGTAGCAATAATGCCGAAATCGTCTTTAAGTAAAAAAGCTTTCTTGCAAACCTTTTTAAAAAGTCACTTACGCGTTAGACGACAAAACTATGGCTTCGGCAATTACTTCCGCTACGCGGTTTACAAGGCGTTCCTTTGTGCTGCTGAGCGTGTAGAAGTCCGCCATGCCGCGCTCTGCCACTATGCCTACTATACTGACGTCGCCGACGCATGGCAGGTTTTTGTTTGTTGCCGCACCGGGCGTAATGCCGCCGTCGGAAATTTGCACGTTGCCGATTTGGTCCTCTGTACCTACCGCCGCGTCGATGACGATAATTTGTCTGTCGGGGTGTATGCGCTTGATAAGTTCATGGCAAAACGCCAGGTTTTCTGCCGTGATGTTGCGTTCCACCATGCCGTAGATAAACTCGGGCGCGGTCATTGTGCGGTTCAGCAAACTGCCTACGCGCGGTCCCAGACTGTCGGAAAAGACTTTGTCGGTGCCGATGCACATAAATATAGGATTGTTGCTACGCGCGGTTATTTCTTCCGCAAGGCGTTTGACTGCGTTGGTGTTGAAGATGCTTAGTTCTGTCATATTTGCGCTCCTGTTGCGGCGGCGAAGGTCTGTTTGCCGTTCGTGCCGATGATATATCCAACATTGTTGCCATTTTCGGCGCGGTTTAGTAGTGTTTGCACACTATTTTTGCGGAGTTTTGCTTGACAAGGTCGCATGCAAACCACCGCACTGCATACTATACACCACTCTGCGACAAGCATTTTGTAATATGTTGTAAAACGCTGTCTGTATTTTAAAGAAAATTATTAAACAAAATCGTAAAAACTACTTTATTTTTAGGTCTTTCTGTGATATGATATTAGTATAAACTATCATAAGTTATTTTCGGGACGGCAAAAAAGCCGTTTCGGGATAGAGGAGGCAGGCTTTGAAAGTAACCGTCGGTAACATTTTCGATTGTTCGTTGATAGCATTGGCTGTGATCGTGCTGATTATCGGTTTGTGTCGCGGCTTTGCAAAACAGTTCGGCAAGGGTTTTTGTGGTTTTGTAGGCATGATTCTTGCAACCATTACGTGCTTTATCGTGATGATGTATGCCGATGGCACCAAAGCCGTCGAGCCGCTGTCCAAGTGGTTTGACTCCTTTGAAAAGATTACTGCAAGTTGGTTTAGCGGTAACAACGGCTTCGGAAACTTCATCGCCGGATTGAGCAGTATAGAGGGTATCGCCAAGGCGGCGGAGAAATTCGGGTCGGTCGGCGCGCTGTTCGGCAATATTACCGCGCACGTGATTATCGACATCGCGCTGTGGATTGTGGCGTACCTGGTGTTTAAGTATCTGCTGTGGGGTATTTCCGCACTGCTGCGTTTGCTTGCCAAGGTGCCCGTATTTAAGACTATTGACCGTATTTTTGGCGGTATGTGGGCAGTTGCCATTACATATGCCGTGGTGATTGTAGTGCTGTACTCCGTTGTGGTTGCAGTGTGCGTAAAGCATTCGACCGACGGCGGATTTTTGGCAAATATGCTGAAAGTGATAAAGAACGGCGTAGAACAATCGACTGTGTTTAAGGCTGTGCACGATTACAATTTTGCAGGACTTGCATTGTCGCAGAAGATTTTCGGCGTGGACATCATCAACTTTACCGTTATTGGTAAGTAATTGAAACGGGTATTCCGCTGACGAAATGAAAGTAAGTTTACGCTATACGGCACCTGGATAATATCGTGTGCGTAAGACATCATTACGTCGATATTGTTGTTTGTTGCGGCCGCGCAGAAGAATAAGTGGCGAAAAGAATGTTAAAAACACGAACGGACTGTCGATTTCGGCAGTCCGTTTTTGTATACGTATAAGGAATTTTGTGTATTTTGTGGTTTTGGTTGTGTTATGTTATCTGCTTTATCGGCGAGATTACTAGTCGAACAATACTTGCCAATTGGGATTGTCATGCGCGTCGAAACACATCATGATTTGCTCGCGCGTGCACTTTTCTACAGCCAGGTTATCGGGCAACGTATCTCTGTCGAAATAGCCGATTTCGCTTGTTTCGAGGTTTTCTTCAAATCGACCGCTGTCGTAGCGGCACATCAGGAAGATTTTTACTACACCGTATATGTAGTTGACCGCATTGTGTTTGCGCCAATCCTGCACGGCAATGAGCCTGATTGGCGTAACTGCAAGTCCTGTTTCTTCCTGCACTTCCTTGACTGTATTGGTTGCCACCGATTGGTCGACGTCGCACCAACCGCCGGGTAACGCCCATGTACCGTTATTTTCGTGAACGAGTAGAATTTTGTTGTTTACAAACACGGCTGCACGGGTGTCGACTTTGGGCGTTTGGTAGCCTGTTTCGTTGCAAAACAGTCCGTAGACCTTGTCGGGAGAGACGTCTGTTTTGGTCGCAATCATTTCGGCTGCGATCTTGCGTAGCTCGGCGTACCGCTCGCGGTCGAACTTATCTGTGCCGTATTCCAATCCTGCTTGCGCGATGCTTTGTATGCGTAAAGCAAATTCCAGCCATTTATCGTTCATGAAGGTCACCTCGATTTAATATAGTGGTCGGTATTTCAATAAATTCTGTAAGTCTACACCCACTGACGTTAATTGGTGCGGACAAGCAAGTAAAACTTTGGCGGTACATTGATACTCAAACCGAATTGCACCGAATTACAAAGTATAACTATCTGCATGTTTATTTTGGGGCGGTTGCCGTATATTATGATTTTTTTTAATACATTGCCTTGATGAAACAAGGATGGACGGTATTGTATAACTTGTTTGGCAGCTCAACGTGGGTGGCGGACAGTGTTGTTGGTAAAGTTTAGCGTTCCTGACGTCGGTGGGTGAGTCGAAACTGTTATGAGTGGATTTAAAAGTTATCGCTTCGGTAAAGTAGCTGTTATTTTATAATCTGCCTTATCGGACTTAGTATTACAGAAATTGTATCACGTAAGAAACGGTATGTCAATAGACATTACGATTACGGTCAATTATACAGGACGTAATTAAGCATGAGATAGTCGGAAAATTTTTTGAAATGAGTTTTCTGCGAAATAAACTTTACCATAATGTCGATAACCAGGTTGAAAATGTGGATAACTTCGCAAGAAATGCACATTTGGAACGAGTTATCCACAATTTATCTACAAACTACGCACTTTATCCACATAAATAGTGTGAAAAACTTTAATTATGATAGGAGTGACTTTGCCTTGAATGTATTTGCAAAAACATCTGACATCACTTAAACTTGTTCGAAAATCAACTAACTAAGATTTTGAAGTCAGACGATTGAGTTAAATATAATGGGGTTTCCGATATATCAAAAACCGTAAGTATGTAATGGTATGATTTGCTAAAAGTGTTTTCTGTAGGAAGTTTTAAAAGATAAGCTTTCAGTATTGTGGGGCTTTAGGTAGAAACTTTCGCAAAAACACGCAATGTTCTTAAAATAAATACATCAACAATAGGAAGAATAATTGTTTTGAATGCGAAATAGCGTTAAACATAATTTACACCACCGCTTTGGTATGTGTGCTAGTGGTAAAGTGAAAAAAAGTTAAAACGTTGCTCGTGTTTAATCAAACCTCTTGTTGGGCAACAAGTAAAGTTTGGCGGAAGGCGTGAGACTACGTGGAAAGAACGAGACGACTGTATCTTGTAAAGTAAATACATTTGTTTAAAATAATAAACACTCTTATTTGTATTGAAATGCGTATAATATGGTATAATTATGTTTTAAAAGATTCAAACGATCGATTTTTGTTTGTTTGATTTAGCACAGGTACAAAATATATTAAGTCGAAAGAAAAAAAAGAATATTTCTACAGATTAAATGCTTAAATTCTACCTATTTGCCCAATTTTTTTATTGCTTTAGATAAACATAATAGTTTATTTCTTGTTTTCTGCCATTTGCAAGGCCGTAAAATTACTATTTTCATCTAAATCGATGTAATAAGACTGATTATTTGTATAACCCCTTTACTTTTGGTATTTATACGGCTTATAAATCCCGTTTTAAACATGTATTGATTTGATTTTAAAAAAATAACTAAAAACAAATAATTTAAACTAAAGACCTTGTTAGTTAGTCTTTAATTGCAAGTTGTTCCTTTATTGACAGATCAATGGTTAACCAAATCTGCGAGTAAAATATTGTTTGGTTTCATTTTATAGATTATTTTTCTTGAAACGCGGAGTATTACAACACAATTTTAACTATTTAAAAGTTTTTTTGCATTAAAGTACTTTAAAATCAGTCTTTTTAATGCAAAATTGACCTTGTTTTATGCTGTAAACAGCTTATTTGTCTAGATTTTTGCATAGAGACTCTTATTTTTGGGGTTTTGTTGCCTTTTTGGGCATTATTTACACTATTTGTTCCACGTGAAACATTTTGCACTTCCTGTTGATTGCTTACTCTATTCTTGACCAATGTTTCACGTGAAACTCTTTTAATAAGGTTTGTGTCGATATGAAATGTTCCACGTGAAACAAATAGTAATTATAAATTAACCATAAATGAATCCTAAAGAGATAACTCGTTTTGTTTACCTACAAAATGCTAAAAAACACGATAATTGTTTAAAAAAAATATGTGATTTTAGAGCTTTTGCTTTAAAATCACAAGAATATGAAGAATAAACACTAAAAAATGGCTTAAAAGAAGTCGATTTGCGGTGAAAAACGGTAAACACTACTAGATAATCAAAAATATAAGCCGAAACAAGGTATGGTTGAAAAGCAAAAAATAGGAAATTGTCAAAGAATCATTCTTTGTAAAATGTGGCTATTTGTGTAAAACGAAAAGTCTGATAAGGAAAATAGTCTTAAAAATCGAATTCAGTGGACTAAATTTTGATAAAAAATGTTGAAATTGCTTAATACTAAGCGAAATAAACATGATTTTAGGTGATTATTACACTTAAGTGTGGTTGTAAATTTAAAAAAGTAAGGCCAAATTTTTAAAATCTACTACTGTAATAAAAAATAGACTGCCAAATTCTTATTATGACGTATTGGCTGAAAGAAAAGACCGAAAAAAAATGAAAATTTTCAATAAATGATTTGCAAAGATTATATTATTGTTCTAATTAAGCTAAATTATATTTGTGCGCTTAATTATTATCGATGTCGGATAGTAACAGGTTAGCTAGCTAGAAGGCATTAATTGTTCTTAAAATTATCGAGTCAAAAAAAAATAAGTAATAAACTGTTCCGAAGCTTGAGTTTGATTTACGTTTCTGCTCCACTTCCAGATATCAAGTGATGCCATGTTTCAACAAATTTTAAAAATGAACAAAATTTAAAAATCTTATGCGTTTCAGACAGAGTGCGTATTAAAAGGGTATCAGAAATAAGCAATTTATGTGTAAAATTTCTGTCTAAAAGTCCGTTTTGACCAGGAAATATAACAAAATTATTCTGCGTAAAAAGAGTGCTTTTGTGTTAACTTTAACAATTCTGATCGGAAGAATCAAGAAAAAATGCGTATTTTAAAATGACTTCGGATGTAATTTTTAATTATTTTTGTTTGATAAGTCTGCTTTGGAGGCGACAAAAATTTGAAAATGAATAAATCTTCTTCGATATAGCTCGGTTTATCTTTATTTTGCCGTCCGGAGATTAGGCGAAAAATGTGTTTTAAACGTCGAGTCTGATAAAGTTGTTAAATTTCTTAATTGCAAAACTCATTTTATAAATCAAATCGAGTGACAATTTGTGTGCTTTAGTCGTTTAAAGTATATCATAAAAGTTTTTGTTGCTTACTCGGCTCCGTGCCTGTAATGATCATGAGTCGTTTTGAATACTAAACAAAAGAAAATGCTATCAAAATTTAACTCTACCGTTAGTAGAAATGATTAGAAAATGTTATTCTACCAACAGTTTATTGTCAAAATATAATATTTAATATGCAGAACGTTACGTTTGATTTCCGGATTGATAAGAGATAAGATTAGTGCCGATTTTAGATTATAAGAAATCTTTGTTCTGAAAAACTACGAATAAAGAGAAAATAAACCCGCAATTTCTTTGAAACTTCATAATATAATTCATCTTAAATGAAAATTACTAAAATATTTTTTTTTGATGCCGTCGATAAGGTAGCAAGGCTGCTTGTTTGCTTTGTATCGCTCATATAGGCTTTATTTGCTATATTTAAGGTGGATTTGGCGCATGTTTTGCCGTTAATTTCAAGTCTGAACGTCTATTCAACAGTGCGAAAAGGGTGACGAGAATCGAGAAAAAAGACTAAAAATCACTATGAAAAATCCATATAGGTCAAGTAAATGTTGATTAAAACTATGTATAAAAATACAGAGTTCTGCAAACAAATTTTTGACCGTTTGTCGAAATTTGTCGCAAAACTCTGTATATTATACAAACAGTAAATATTTATAATTGCAAACTTTCGGTTTCTACTCGATTTAGAAGAGAAATTCAGTGTTAAATTCTTTTATGTAATCAGTTGATGAAGGACCTTGTATTACTCTCCGTCCTTGTCGCGGAAACTGTCGTTCATCCACTGCTCAATCATTTTGCAAATACGGTCAAGATCGTCCGCTGTGTAGTAATCGATGTAAATGCGTCCTTTGTTTCCGTTTCCGAGTGCAGACACTTTCGTCGCAAACGCACGTTGCATGTTGCCCACAAGATCCCGCAATTCGCGACTTTCCTGTACGACGGGTTTCTCCGCTGGCTTTTGCGGATTAAGAAACTCGCGCACCATTTTCTCCATTTCGCGTACGGTCATTTGATTATCGCAACCTTTCAGTGCCAACTTGTATTGACTTTGTTGTGGAACGACTACCAATGTACGTGCGTGTCCTGCAGACAATCTGCCACTTTCAATCAACTTGATTACGTCTTCGGATAAGGTCAACAAGCGCAATGTGTTTGCTACCGCGCTACGGCTTTTGCCTATGCGGTCGGCAGCCATTTCTTGTGTCATGTTAAACTCGTTCATCAACACCTTTATTGCGCGAGCAGCCTCGATGGGAGACAAATCCTCGCGTTGCAGGTTTTCGATAAGACTGATTTCCTTAATCTGTTGTTGCGTGTAGTGTCTGATTACCGCAGGTATGTCTGCTTTGCCGGCAATTTTGCTTGCGCGGAAACGTCTCTCACCGGCAATAATCATAAAACGCTTGCCGACGGGTACCACAACAATAGGCTGAATCACGCCGTGCAGACGTATGCTGTCTGCAAGCTCGTTAAGCGCATCCTCGTCAAAGTTTTTGCGCGGTTGTTCATAGTTGGGGTCGATGTCGGACAGCGCAATCTTGACAATAGCGTCCTCGTTTGTCACGTTTACCGTATCGGTGATGTTGGTCGAGGTCAATTCCTCAACGTCGTTTAGTCCCATCAAAGAGGCAAAACCTCTTCCTAATCCTTTGTTTCCTGCCATTTTATTTTTCCTCTCTGTCTAAAAATTGTTTGGCAAGCGCGTCGTACGCAACCGCGCCGGTGCATTTAGGCGCGTGTTTAACCACAGGTACTCCGTAACTAGGGCTTTCTACAAGTCGCACATTGCGCGGCACCGGTACAGTGAAAATTTTGTCGCCAAAGTACTTATACAATTCCTGCGTGACCTGTTTGCTCATGGTTGTGCGCGCGTCATACATTGTCAGCACTACGCCGCTGATTGACAGCGTAGGATTGAGCCGCTGTTTTACAATGCGTATAGTGTTCATCAATTGGCTAAGTCCCTCCAGCGCAAAAAACTCGCTTTGTATAGGAATAACCACACTGTCTGCGGCAACAAGGGCGTTTAGCGTAATCAAGCCGAGACTAGGCGGACAATCGATAAAAATATAGTCGTAATTTTCGCGTATTGGCGCCAGTGCGCGACGTAAAGCGCTTTCGCGTTGTGGCACCGTAACAAGATCGACTTCCGCAGCGGCAAGGTCGATGTTACAAGGCAGGATGTACAAATTATTGATAATTGTCGGGCGAATTACCTGTTCTGCACGACATTCGCCCATCAAAAAGTCGTAGCAAGACAGGTCAAGCTGATTTTTTTCGATGCCATAGCCGCTAGTGGCGTTGCCTTGCGGGTCGAAGTCCAGCAAAAGCACCTTTCTGCCGTTTAGTGCGACGTAAGCCGCAAGGTTGATGGCGGTAGTGGTCTTTCCGACGCCGCCTTTTTGGTTAGAAAACGAAATAACTTTTCCCATAATTGCTCCGATTACAAATTGGACGTATTTATACACACTAATAATATCATATTTTTCAAAACTTTTCAACAATATCTGCCATTTAATTTTTACTATTTATATATCGAAAGATTACAAAAACAACTTCAGGCGTTGTTTTTAAGCGTAAATGACATCTCGTTTTGCTACATGCCGGCGTAAGTTGCCAAGAAGTAAAACGCTTCCTGCCATTTTACGTCGTCAACTTGTTGTGAAATTTGCCATAAAGTGGTAAAATGTATACAGTTAAAAGTGTTGTCCGCAACTTTATCGGTTTATGCGGACATCGATGCGGTTTGCGGAACGTCGATAACACGCACAGTGTATTGTCTGACGGAAGAAAGTGCGGTCGGGTGCAATCTGTCGGCACTGCGGCGTTCGGTGCTGTTCGGCACAACTACAAACTTGCAGTAAGAAGTTGAGGCGTTACTAAACGCCGAACGGAGGTAAAAATGAACAAAACAATAGTTGCGCTATCTACGGCAAGGGGCAAAAGCGCAATAGCCGTAGTGCGTATGAGCGGCGACGATGCCGTGGAAATTGCCCAAAAAGTTTTTTCGCCGTTGCCGCAACAGCCAAACATGTTGAAAGTGGGCAAGTTACAAACGGCAAACTTTGTAGAGCATGCAATGTGCGTGTGGTTTGCCGCGCCACATAGTTACACCGGAGAAAACATGGTCGAGTTTCACTGTCACGGTGGACCTGCAGTGGTGCAAGCCGTAATCGACGCATGTTTGCAAGCAGGTGCAGTGCCTGCGCAAAACGGCGAATTCAGCAAGCGAGCCTTTGTCAACGGCAAGCAAAACCTGACTAACGCAGAAGGTATAATCGAGATGATCGAGGCGGAAACAATCTCCGCCGCCAAGGCAGGAGCCAACCTGCTGGAAAACAAGCTCGGGCAAAAAATCGTCGCTTTACAAGATGAACTGCTTGACCTCGTGTCGGCAAGCGAAGTCGCGTTGGACTACCCCGAGGAGGACCTTGAATTGCCGACGATTACGCAAATTTACGATACGTTGTCAAAAATCGGTGACAAATTGGACGCGCTTATACGTACTTCGACCCTTGGCAAAGTGGCAAGATACGGAATTGACGTCGCAATTGTCGGCGCACCCAATGTGGGTAAAAGCAGCCTGCTTAACGCGCTGTTGGCGGAGGACAGGGCGATAGTTTCCGACATCAGCGGCACTACGCGCGACACGCTGAAAGAAAGCGTCGGATACAAAGATATCAAGTTTAATTTCGTCGATACGGCAGGTCTGCGCAAAACCGACAACGTTATCGAACAGGAAGGCATCAAGCGTGCAATAGCCGCCGCCAACAGTGCCGATGTTGTGCTCAACGTTACCGATAATCCTGCCGACAGAACGGTGTTTCCGACCGTAAAGCCGCAAATCCGCGTGTTTAATAAGTGCGATTTGTTTGACGAGATGCCTTGCTGTGACGATAGCATTATTGTATCGGCAAAAAGTGGAGACGTGGAAGTCGTCAAGGAAACATTGTACGACATGTTTTGTGCTGGGGATATCCAGACTGCCGATCTGCTTGTTACAAGCGAACGTCACCTGTCCTGCCTGAAACAAGCGCGTGCGGAGATAGATGAGGCTATGTCGGCATGCAAAAATACGACCCTTGACATAGTCGTTTCCGCTACAAAACAAGCGTGGGCAACGTTGGGTGAAATAACGGGCACGTCGGCAAGCGAGGACATAATCGACCGCATTTACAGCAAGTTTTGTCTCGGCAAGTGATGTATTTGACGGCATATAACAATTAACAACACGCAACACTTTGTGTTATTTAGTGCGACACTATGTTTATTTAAGGCATATAAAGTGGCGTATAACTGCAATTTAAAGCCTTTATATGGTACAGTCGGTTACAGATCGGCGTACAAAGGAAGATATGAAACAATTTGACGTAATAGTAGTAGGCGCAGGACATGCCGGGTGCGAAGCGGCATTGGCTACCGCGCGTATGGGGTGCAAAACTTTGTTGTTGGCTACCAACCTTGATACGGTGGCTTTTTTGGCATGCAACCCCAGCGTAGGCGGCACGGCAAAGGGACAAATCGTCAAGGAGATAGATGCGCTCGGCGGCGAAATGGCTGTCAATGCCGACAAAAGTCTGTTGCAAATGCGCATGCTCAACCGTGGCAAAGGACCTGCCGTGTACAGTCCGCGCGCACAAGTGGACAAGAACAGTTACCACACCAACATGAAACAAACGGTGGAGCATACCGAAAATCTGTTTTTGCGCCAAGGTGAAGCGACGGAATTGACCGTGCTTGACGACGGCAGTTTTTGCGTAAAGACAGCTGTAGACCTATGCTACACGGCAAAAGCGGTTGTGTTGTGTTGCGGCGTGTATCTCAACAGTCGCACGATTGTCGGTGAGTGCGTGCGCAACAGCGGTCCAAACGGATTTGCAAATGCCGAGCACCTGACCGACAGCCTTGTCAAACTTGGTTTTGTTGTGCGCCGCTTTAAGACAGGTACGCCTGCTCGTGTACGGCTGGACAGTATCGACCTTGCCAAAACGCAGGAACAATGCGGCGAAAGCGACACTCGTCCGTTTTCTTACTTGCACGATCGGATTCCTGCAACCAAACGCAGTTGTTACCTGACGTATACCACCGCCGACACCAAGCGAATAGTGCTGGAAAACAAGCACCTTGCGCCTGTTTACAACGGCAGTATCAGCGGAGTGGGCCCCAGATATTGCCCGAGTCTCGAAACCAAAATCGTGCGCTTTGCCGACAAGGAACGTCACCAAATCTTTTTGGAACCGGAGTCGGACGATACTTGCGAGTTTTATGTGCAGGGCGCCTCGACGTCTATGCCGGCAGAGGTGCAGGAGCAGATTTATCATAGTATAGAAGGACTTGAAAACGTCGAAATTATGCGCGACGCGTACGCCATCGAGTACGACTGCATCGACGCAACGCAACTGTCGGCAACACTGATGTCCAAGCCGATTCAAGGACTGTTTTTTGCCGGGCAAATCAACGGTACCAGCGGTTACGAAGAGGCGGCGGCTCAAGGGCTTGTGGCAGGCATCAATGCCGAACGCTACGTGCACGGCAAACCTGCAGTGGTGTTTCCCAGGAACAACAGCTACATCGGTGTGCTTGTGGACGACATCACCACCAAGGAAACGACCGAACCCTACCGCATGATGACTAGCCGTGCAGAGCATAGACTTGTGTTGCGGCAGGACAACGCCGACTTGCGACTGACTGAAATCGGCAGACAGATAGGACTTGTTAGTGACGAGAGATACGCACGCTTCTTGCGCAAAAAGCAGCAGTTAGACACTTGCAATGCGACACTTTCAACAGTTGTATCGCCAAAAGTGTACGGTAGTCTGTTTGAGCAGAAAGGGGAAGTCGTAACCGGCGCAGGTATGACTCCCGACGAAATGTTGCGCCGTCCCAATATAAACGCGCGTGATTTGCAGACGTTGGGATTCTTCGAAGGCGTGGACGACGAAGTACTTGACGAGATAGAAATAGAGTGCAAATACCGTGGATACATCGACAAGGAACGCGAAGCGATAGCGCAGGCGCAAAAATTGGAAAACAAACTGTTGCCTGTCGACATCGACTACTCGACAATAGAAGGTCTGCGGATAGAAGCGCGGCAAAAACTGGATAAAATCCGTCCTGTTAATCTGGGACAAGCCGGGCGCATAAGCGGCGTTAGTCCTGCCGACATACAAATATTGATTGTGTATCTGGCACAACACAAAGGTAACATATGACAGACTACATTTTGCAAAACACGGGCGTTGCGCTGACCGACGAACAGATGATGCGCCTGGAAACGTACTTCGGGTTTTTGGTGGAAGAAAACGCCAAATACAACCTTACCGCCATCACGGAGCATGACCAGGTGTGGGTGAAGCACTTTGTCGACAGTATGCTTGGCTCCAGGTTTGTACCCGACGGCGCAACGTTGTGCGACATCGGGTGCGGTGCAGGGTTCCCGTCGGTACCGTTGGCTGTGTTACGTCCAGACATTCGCCCGACATTGGTGGACAGCCTGACGAAACGGGTCAATTTTTGCACCGAATTATGTGATAAAATAGGCGTCAAAGCAAAAGTGGTGCATGCACGCGCCGAGGACTTTGCGCATGACAACTCCGAGCGTTTCGACATTGCCGTTGCACGCGCAGTTGCGCCGTTAAACATTTTGTTAGAGTACACCGCGCAGGTGGTCAAAACGGGCGGTGCGGTTGTTGCCTACAAAACCGACGAGTCGGAAGTGGCAATTGCCCGGCATGCGGAAAAGGTGCTTGGATTGCGGTTGGAATCGGCAAACAAGTTTGTGCTGCCCGACGGCAGTAACCGTTGCTTGCTGGTCTACCGCAAGGTGGCGCACACGTTTGCGGCTTACCCTCGCGGACAAAACAAACCCAGAAAAATGCCGTTGTAAGCGTAATCGATTGCGAAAAATCGTTTCAGAATGGCAGGTTGCGATATTTACAACCGTTGGTTGAGTGGAAATACAACTTTCGGTTGCCAAAATTCAACAAACGGTAGGGGCAAAAAATGCGCAAAAAGTTGTACAATGTACTTGCAAAGGGGACGTGAACGTCGACGATGTTTGCCCTGGCCGTCAGTGCACAACGGTTTGGCGCAGAGCAGCCGACAACCAATAGATTCCCCTGCAAAAAGGAGAGTACAATATGAAAGAAACATTCGGACAACGTTTTCAACGCCTTCGCAAAGCGGCAGGACTTACACAGGAAGACGTGGCAAACAAAGTAAATATTTCGGCTCAAGCCGTATCCAAGTGGGAGAATGACATTTCCGCGCCCGACATCTCGGTGCTCGCCGAGCTTGCCGACATGCTTGGCGTAACTACCGACGTTCTTCTTGGCAAGGAACAGGTCACGACCGCCAGTTACGTGCCGTCTGCGGCAAAAAATATGGACGAGTTGATGTTTCGTGTAATCGTCGACAGCAAAAACGGTGACAAAGTTCGCGTCAATCTGCCCGTTGCGCTTGTCAGGGTATTTGCCGACAGCGGAATGACAGGCGATCAATTTAAGTTTAACGGCAAGGACGTTTTGTCGGCGATAGACTTCAAGCAGATTCTGTCTCTTGTGGAGCGTGGACTGCTTGGCAAAATCGTTGAGGTGGAGTCTGCCGACGGCGACAACGTACAGGTATTCGTGGAGTAGCCTATGTTGATTCGTGTAAAGGATGACAAACGCAATTTTACCATACGTTTGCCGAATTTTATGCTCGGCACTCGTTTTGTCGCTAACATTTTGCTGTCCGACGTACCCGAACAAGACAAACCGAAGTACGCCGATGCCATGCGCAAAGCGTACAAGGTGATGAAGGCTTATCGCAAAAAACACGGCGCACTGGATTTGGTTTCGGTTCAAAGTTGCGACGGCGACAATGTGCTGATACGTTTTTAACCGCCGTCGTGTGTCTTGCCGACCCTTGTCGGCTAATCGGCATAGCAATAAAATAGAATTTAGTGATGTTACTAGCGTGGCGATAGTTGTTTGCCACGCTAGTTTTTTTGTCATTTGATTCAGTATAGCAATATAAAAGAGTTTCATATTGTCCCTAGTCGTCAACGTTAGGTTGCCTCGGAAAGGTTCCTTGAAGAAGCCTTCTCCCCAAAGGAGAAGGCAACCTAACGTTGACGACTAGGGCAGAGCAACAAACACTGTATTTCGCTTACTATATTATGTCATCCCGAGCGAAGTCGAGGGATCCCCTGGAAAGGTACCTTGTAATCACAAGCGTTTGTTGGCAATAAGTTGTGTATTTTCAAGCGGTTCCGTTCCCGGTGACCCTTCGACTTGCGCTCAGGGTGACATAATTGTACGGTGGCGATATATAGTTTGTTTCTATCACCTTGTCCTATCGACAAATAGTCAGTGGTTGTTGGTTATTGTAAATATACAGTTTATCTCTACCCCCCCCCTCAACCGACACTTCGTGTCACCTTCCCCACCTCGGGGGAAGGCTTTAATTTTGTCATCTAATTCAGCGTGGCAATATAAAAAGATTTAGTATTTTCCTTACCGCGTCCACGTCAGGTGGCTCCTTCGTGTTACCGTCACCTGTTGTCACTATCTACCACCTTCTACGCCTTTCCCTAGTGGAGCGACATTTCTTGCCGTACCAACCTTTTTTCATCTAATACGGCATGGCTATATGAAACACTTCTATATTGTCCTAGTCGTCCACGTCAGGTGGTCGACCGTCGCCCGAAGGTTTTATGCGACGAACAAAGTGTACCGGAGGTTTCAAAAAAATCCCGACATTGCTAACACAATACTGTTATTGTGGGGCAAAGTTGCGCGGTTGACGGGAAATTTGACAAAAATCTTCGCTTTATCCCCTGTTTTTTGTTTGACAAAATTCGTCAAGTCGGGTACAATGGGCACATCAATCGAATATTTGCCAATATATCTACGGATTTAGGGCCCGTAAGTTTCTACCGCATCGCCGTAAGATGCGACTATTGGATGCAAAGCTTGTCGTTACGTTTCGTTGCGGCATGGCGTTTGTTTTTATTGGCAACAGGTAAGCGGTTTTCCGTCGACCTGTTTTTTGTTTTCCGATAGTAGAATTTCGCTGTTTGTCGCGCCGCTCGGTGCCGCAACTTCGCAGCCCGTATCACATTGTATATTGCGGTAAATACGGGAGACTTTCCGATGAATCTTTTGGAACAAAAAATCATTACCGAAGGCAAGGTTCTGCAAGGAGGCATACTGAAGGTTGACGGTTTCCTTAACCATCAACTGGACGTGGCTTTTTTGACCAAGCTCGGAGAAGAAATATACAACAAATTTCGCGACTGCGGGGTAAACAAGGTCCTTACGGTGGAAGCATCGGGCATAGGAATCGCTTGTTTTGCCGCGCAGTTTTCTAATTGTCGCGTACTGGTCGCCAAAAAGGCAAAAACCAGCAACATTTCCGACGACGTGTACAAGGCTGACGTATTTAGTTTTACTCACCAAAAGCAAAATGTCGTAATGGTCAGCAAGGAATACCTGTTGCCTACCGACAGGGTGCTTATCGTTGACGACTTTCTTGCCAGCGGCAACGCTACCATCGGGCTTGCCGACCTTGTCGAACAGGCAGGCGCAACGCTTGTCGGCGTGTGCTGTGCGGTGGAAAAAACATTTCAGGGCGGATACGAGAGACTTGTTTCTCGCGGTTACAAGGTAGTGTCGCTTGCGCGCATTTCCGAGATGACCGACGACGGCAAAATCTCTTTTATTCAATAGGACTTGCCCGTCCCTAATGGGCGCACACTTGCGGTCAATGTGCCGCTTTCGGTACTTAAACGTACCACAAAATCCACTAAAAGTGGAAAACATGGAGGTAAGTATGAAAAAACTGTTGCCAATCGTTATCGTAGCCGTGCTGTGCGTAACCCTTGCTTTGGGTGTGTTTGCCGCTTGCGACACAACTCAACCCGTTGTCGGATTGCTTGCTCTGCACGATTCCAAATCCACCTACGATAAAAACTTTATCAACGCATTCAAGGCCGCTTGCGAAAAGAAAGGCTTGACGGAGAAACAGTACAAAATCGTAACCAACGTGCCCGAAGACACCAAATGTTACGACCGCGCCGCCGAACTTGCCGACGCAGGTTGCAAAGCGATTTTTGCCGACAGTTTCGGTCACGAAGCTCACATGCTTAAGGCTGCAAAGGATTTCCCCGAAGTTCAATTTTGTCATGCTACCGGTACTCAAGCCGTACTTAACAAGGATTTGACAAACTACCACAATGCATTTGCCAGCATCTATCAGGCAAGATACCTTGCAGGCGTTGCCGCAGGTATGAAGTTGCAAGAAATGATTGCCGACAAAAAAATCACCGAGGCTAACATGGTTGACGGCAGCTATCTTATCGGTTATGTCGGTGCATACACCTACGCCGAAGTTATCTCCGGTTACACTTCTTTCTACCTTGGCGTCAAGTCGATTGTAGAAAACGTCAAGATGGAAGTTACTTTTACGGGTAGTTGGTACGATCAAACTGCAGAACAAAACGCCGCCACCAAGCTTATCAAGGATGGTTGCGTACTTGTCAGCCAACACGCCGACAGCATGGGTGCACCCACGGCTTGTGAAAATGCCGGAGTGCCCAACGTTTGCTACAACGTCAGCACGGCTACCGAATGCCCCGATACATATATTATCGCTTCCCGTATCAATTGGCAGCCCTACTTCGAAATGATGCTCGACTACGTACTCGGTACGGAAGGCGCAACCCTTCCCAACGATTGGACGGGCGACATGACGACCGGTTCCGTAGAGGTTATGGGACTTGGCTCCGCTGCGGCAAAAGGCACGCAAGATAAGCTCAATGAGGTAACCGAAGCTATCAAAAACAAAACTTTGAAGATCTTCGACACAAGCAAGTTTACCGTAACTGTCGGCGAAAAAACAAACGTAGGTGCGGTTGTCGACGAGAACGGACACCTTACTTCCTACATAAAGAATGTTGACGGAACGGAAAAGAACGTCGTAGCCAACGGCGAATTTTGCGAGTCGGCTCTTCGTTCGGCACCCTACTTCGATTTGCAAATCGATGGTATCAAACTGCTCAACGAAGTGTACGACTAAACACTAAAAATACATACGTATCGAAATTTTTGACACAAATAATCTGCAAAAACAATGGTTTGCGCCCGTTTCGGGCGCAAATCACTGTTTTGCATTTTGGACAAATTGTAATATCCGTCTCTACGCAAACAATTGTGTAGATTGTACAAAAACAAACGACGCTACAAACCCCACGCCGACGGCAGATGTCGGCATAGGCTACTTTACCCTCGGGAGAAAAATTTTGAGTAACGATATCGCAATCAAGGTACAACACATCACCAAGACGTTCGGCTCCATCGTCGCAAACAACGACGTGGACATGGACGTGCGCAAGGGCGAAATTTTGGCAGTGCTTGGCGAAAACGGCAGTGGCAAAACCACCCTTATGAACATGCTTGTAGGTATCTACTACCCCGACAGCGGACAGATTTTTGTCGACGGCAAGGAAGTAGTAATTGCCTCGCCCAAGGATGCGTTTGCATGCGGCATAGGCATGATACACCAACACTTCAAGCTTGTGGACGTGTTTACCGCAACCGAAAACATCGTGCTTGGCATAAAGGGCAAGTACGACCTTAAACAGGCAAAAAAACGTATTGTGGAGATGAGCTCTAAATACGGTTTTAACATAGATCCCGACAAAAAGGTGTACGACATGGCGGTGTCGGAGAAACAAACGGTGGAAATCGTCAAGGCGTTGTATCGCGGCGCAAATATCCTCATTCTGGACGAGCCTACAGCCGTGTTGACCCCTGCCGAAACGGACAAACTGTTTGACGTACTGCGCGCCATGAAAGCCGACGGCAAAAGCATTGTCATCATCACGCACAAGCTGAACGAAGTGATGAGCATTTCCGACCGTGTAGCCGTGTTGCGCAAGGGCAGTCACGTCGCTACCGTAAACACCGCCGAAACCGACGAACAGCAACTTACCGAAATGATGGTCGGGCAAAAAGTTTCGCTTAATATCGACCGTCCCCAACCCGTCAATCCGACGTTGCGTATCGACTGCAACAATCTGTCTGTGGTTGACGCCGACGGCGTAACTCGTCTTTCCGACGTCAACTTGCAAGCGTTCGGCGGCGAGATTCTGGGCATTGCAGGCATTGCCGGCAGCGGTCAGCGCGAACTGTTGGAAGCTATAGCCGGGCTGCAACGCACAAGCGCAGGTTCGTCGGTGGTGTATTATCCGCCCGAAGCCGAACCCGAACAACTCATCGGCAAGGCGCCTGCGGAAATCCGTCGCTTGGGTGTGCGGTTGAGTTTCGTACCCGAAGACCGTCTCGGCATGGGATTGGTCGGCAACATGGACATCGCCGATAACATGATGTTGCGCAGCTACGAAAAGGGCAATTCGGTGTTCCTCGACCGCAAAACTCCGGGGCTTCTTGCCGACGAAATCATATCCGAGTTGCAGGTGTCCACCCCCGGTGTGCATACCCCCGTGCGTAAGCTGTCGGGCGGCAACGTGCAAAAGGTACTTGTCGGGCGCGAGATTGCAGCAAAACCCACCGTGCTTATGGCGGCATATCCCGTGCGCGGTTTGGACATCAACTCGTCGTACATGATTTACAATCTGCTTACCGAACAGAAAAAACAAGGCGTTGCCGTGATTTTCGTAGGCGAAGATCTTGACGTATTGACCGAGTTGTGCGACCGTATCGCAGTGCTTGCGGCAGGCAAACTGACCGGCATTGTCGACGGACGTACTTCCACAAAGGAACAGCTCGGCTTGTTGATGACGGGTATTAAAGACGGCAACAATTGTGCCGAAAACGACAATTCAACTACCGAAAGCGGTACGCATGATGGCGATAACAGTACAACAAATACAGACGGAGGCGCAAATGACTAGTCAAACCAATCAAATCAAAAAGGTGCGCGAACCGCTGTTCCATATGGTCAAACGCGCCAACATCACTGTCAGACAAAAGGTGATTATCTACGCTGTGGCAATCATCGGCGCAATGCTGCTGGGCAGTATATTGTGCGGCATTATCGGCGAAGTAAATCCGTTTCAGGTTTTCGCTTCCCTTGTCAGCGGTTCCTTTTCCACTCCGCGCCGTTTACGCGTATTTTTTCAGGAATTCGGTCTGCTGTTGCTGGTAAGTATGGCGGTCGTGCCTGCTTTTCGTATGCGTTTCTGGAACCTCGGTGCCAACGGACAGGTGCTTGTCGGGTGCCTTGCTACAGCCGCATGTATGCATTACTTCGGCGGCAAAATTGCCGACGGCTGGGTCAATGTACTGATGATCTTGTCGGCGGTGCTGGCAGGCATTGTGTGGGCGGTTATCCCTGCTGTGTTCAAGGCGTTTTTCAATACCAACGAAACACTGTTTACACTGATGATGAACTACATTGCCGAAGCACTCGTGTCCTACTGCGTGTGCGTGTGGACAATCGGCACGGATACCAACGGCGTACTTAACCCCATGACGAAAGGTCACTTGCCCATGGTAGTAAGTCAGTATTTTGCCGTGGTTATGGTTGCAGTACTTGTCTCGGCGGCGGTTGCGGTGTATTTGCGTTACAGCAAGCACGGCTACGAAATAAGCGTTGTCGGCGGCAGCGAAAACACCGCTCGTTACATCGGCATCAACGTCAAAAAGGTTGTTATTCGTACCCTTGTGTTGTCGGGTGCGGTGTGCGGCATTGTCGGCTTGTTGCTGACGGGCGGTATCAACTTCACCGTCAACAGTTCCATGCACAACGGCATGGGCTTTACGGCAATCATGACCGTGTGGCTTGCCAAGTTCAACCCGCTAATCATCGTGGCTACGTGCTTCTTTGTTACGCTTGTTACGCGTGGTATGGCGCAGGTCAACATCGACTGCGGCTTTACCGACACCTCTACTGCAAACATAGTGTTGGGTATCATATATTTTTGCATCATCGCATGCGACTTTTTAGTCAACTACCGCATTGTTTTTCGTCACAAGGACAGTGCAAAGGAGGCTGCACAATGTTAGTAGCGGTCGTAGTCAGCGCAATCTCGTTGGGAATGGTATTTTTGTACGGTTGCGTGGGAGAAATCATTACGGAAAAGGCAGGACATCTCAATCTGGGCATCCCCGGGATAATGGCTCTCGGTATGTCGGGCGGCGCAGTAGGCGCGGCCGTGTACATGAGCATGTGGCAAACTCCGTCGGAATGCTCGTACATTCTGCTTGTATTGTTTGCCATTGTGTTTGCCGTGTTGCTGTCTGCGTTTGGCGGACTGATTTACGCATTTCTTACCGTGTCTTTGCGGTGCAATCAAAACATCACGGGGCTTGCCCTTACCACATTCGGCGCAGGACTTGCCCAAGCCGTGCTTAACGACGTCGACGTCACCTATCTCAGCATGGCGGCGCGCAAAATATCGCAAGGTCTGCCCTTTGCCGACAAGTTGGGCGGTTTCGGCGAAATCTTCCTGTCTCACGGCATACTGGCTTACCTTGCCATTGCCGTTGCCGTTGTTACCGGCATTGTGCTCAAACGTACGCGACTGGGGTTGGAGTTGCGCTCGGTCGGCGAAAGTCCCGCAACTGCGGACGCGGCAGGTATCAACGTTACCGCATACAAGTACGGCGCAATCCTTATCGGCAGTGCCGTGGCAGGTCTCGGCGGCTTGTTTTACGCAATGGATTTCAGCAAGGGCAATCTGGAAAACGTCGTCACGATACAGGCGTTCGGGTGGTTGAGCATTGCCTTGGTCATCTTTACGCTATGGCGCCCGACGTTGGCAATTGCCGGGTCGATTCTGTTCGGCGCACTGTACATCGCCGGCGAATTTGTAGAAGGCATTTCCTTTGCGCAAAAGGTACTGTTCAAGATGGTTCCCTACGTTGTAACCGTGGCGGTGCTTATTGTAACAAGTATTTTCGACAGCAAAAACGCCCAGGCGCCGCTAGGACTGGGGCAGACGTATTTTCGCGAAGACCGCTAGTGTGACGGCGTATATTGGCACATCTAGCCGCTACGTGCTCAATCGTGCTCAGTCACGTACGTCTAGTACGCTCCTATCGCACTCAATCGCTTGTCACGGCTATCTGCACCAATCTACGCCGTCACACTGATTATTGCAAACAACATAAGCAATTGCCGCTTATTTGAGGCGCATGGCAGCTACGTTTGCCGTCTATGCTCGGTCATGTACGTCTATGTATTTTCGCGAAGACCGCTAGTAAAATCAAAATAAAAACAGAGTACTGCGAGGAAAGGGAAACTTTTGGCAACAAGGTTTCCCTTTTTTATATCGCTATTCTTTTAAAACGCGGCAAATACGGGTCTTGACAAACTGCAAATTTGTTTTATAATAAATTGTGTCAAAGCACGTAATGATTTGCGCAAAGTACGTAACGGCAACTGAATTTGCCGCTTGAATGTGCTATTATAATGCAAAAAATATTGCCGTCTGCAAGTATCGCGGCGACGGACTGTACGGAAGGAGTGGTAAATGAACATTGCAATTGTCGATGACGACAGAAACGAAATGCAAAAATTGAAAGACTACCTGCACACATACGGTAAGGAAAACAATATTTCGTTTCAGATCTTTACTTATACCGACGGTCTGGACTTTTTGCAGGACTATTCGCCGCGGTTTCAGGTGGTGTTTATGGATATCGACATGCCGCACAGCAACGGTATGTACATTTCCCAAAAGCTTCGTCAGGTGGACAAGAGCGTTTGTCTGGTGTTTGTAACCAACTATGTTCAGTATGCCGTTGACGGCTATTCCGTCGACGCCGTCGACTACATTGTCAAACCGCTCAACTACCCGTTTTTCCGCACGCATTTCGACAAAGTTCTGGACGCGGTGTCCCGACGTAGCGACGGATTTGTCAACATTCCTTTCGGTAGCGGAGTGGTGCGGCTTGCCGTTGCCGATATCTACTACATCGAGGTGCTCGATCACTCCCTTGTGTACCACACCGCCGTCGGCGACTACCAACGTTGGGCTTCGCTGAAAGCCGCGCAGGAGGAATTGTCCGCCTACGGTTTCGAGCGGTGCAACAATTGCTACCTGGTCAACCTGATGCACGTGCGCAAGGTGGACGGCAACGAATGCGTCGTTGCAGGCGACACGCTGACCATCAGTCGCGGCAGAAAAAAGACTTTTTTGCAGTCCGTTGTGTCCTTCGTGTAGGTGACGTATGGAAGCATTCCTGGATTTTTTGACGGGGTTATTTCGATTCTTTCAGGACACCAATTTTGTCGTTGCGGCGTACGAGTTGCTTATTTGCACTGCGCTTTTGCGGCGAAGAAAGTACTTTTTGTTGCGGTTGCTTGTTTTTGTACCGTTTATTGTACTTACCAACAACGCATTGGGTATTGTCGGACATTTCAACCGATTTTTCCTTATAGGCGGCATGCAGTTCGGCTACCTGCTGTGTTTTGCCGTATCCGTACTGCTTGTGTGGTTTTGTTTCGACGAAAAGATTACCCTTGTGCTGTACTTCTGTACTGCGGCGTACATTGTGGAAAACATGGGCAGTCAAATCGGCAACATGCTCAACCTGATGTTTTTCAACGGTTCGCCGTCGGTTACCGACTACAACGACGTACGTCCGCTGCTGTACTACTGCGTGCGCGAAATTATCGAGATACCTATTTTTATCGCAGTGCGTTTTGTGTTTGTCGGCAGGTACAAGCGGCGTTTCGACTTCCATGTCAAGCCGCGGAGCATTTTTATACTGGAAGCCTTTACCTTGCTTATCATAGTTGTGCTCAACTGGTACGGCACAATGCTCGGCTACATGAACTTTGTCTCGCGGCTGTACGCAATGCTTGTCGACGTAATGTTGTTGCTGTTTCAGTTTGCCGTGTTTTCCGAAACAAGGCTGGAATACGAAAAAGACGTTACCGAAGGTTTGCTTAAAATACAGGCGCGCCAACAGGAACAAGCTAAGGAAAACACCGCGCTTATCAACGTCAAGTACCACGATCTCAAGCGACAGATTGCCGCGCTTAAACTTGTCGGCGGCGACGAGGATCGGGCAAACGCCATACGGGAGTTGGAAGAAGCCACGGCGTTTTTTGAAGGGACAATCAAGACGGGCAACGATGCTCTGGACGTTGTGCTGACGGAAAAGTCGCTGCTGTTCAAGGAAAACGACATATGCTTCAGGTTTTTCGCCGACGGCAAACTGATCGACTTTATGTCGGCTTCGGACATTTACGTACTGTTTTCCAATGCTCTGGACAACGCACTGGAAAGCCTTGTTCGGGCGGACAAGGATTTGCGCGAAATCTTGCTTGTCATCGAGCGCAAAAACGACTTTGTCAAAATCACGCTAAAAAACTACTGTGGCGCAACCTTGCAGTTTCAGGACGGCATGCCCGTAACCACTCGCGACAAAAATTACCACGGCTACGGTACAAAAAGTATCAAGTTGATTGCAGAAAAATACCGCGGACTTGTCAATATGTCGCAGGACGGCACGGAGTTTTTGCTGAAAATTCTTTTTCCGATACAGGACAAACGCGAGGACGACGCGCCTGCGCACAAGTAGTCGGCATTGGCAAATATCGTACGTACAAAAGGGTGCAACACGCGCCCTTTTTGCAATTGACGAAACGAAAAATACCGTTTGCGAGCGGCAGTATTGCCGATTTGTCCGCTCTGTTGTATGTTGAATGCGGCAGTAGGCCTTGGTCGTAGCGGCGCAGAAAATCCACGTCGTAACGACAGAATAAGCCGAAAAAATATTTACGAGAGGTGAAGAACAATGAAACAAACAAAGTTTTGGCAAAAAGCGTCCGTTGTGATGTTGGCAGTACTTATGTTGCTTGTCGGCGTAATGGCTGTTGCTTGCGCACCCACAAACAGCGAAGACAACAAAAAAACCGACGACAACAAAACCACGCCGCCCGCAGTGGACAAAAAAAAGGACATCAAGTCGGTTTACGGCACTTATACGCGTTTTGTAGGGTATGAAGCGTTGAAGGACGTGTTTACATCCAAGATTGCAGACTTTGCCACGGATGACAGCAACTGTTTTGAAAACGATACACTTGTTTTGCTCAACACGACCGTCAGCCGTCACGAAAACAATCCGTACAACTGGACAGAAGGCGACAGATATGTTTATACTCGTCATTTGCAAATCACGGCTTGCGGACTAAGTTTCTGGCAACAATACGTAGGTCACTACACATGGGACGAAGGTACGCAAAACATTACTTTAGGCTTCCCCGAATTGTTTTCCTATCAATACTTTTTCGGTGACGCTTCCGGTACAATCTTTACCGACTTCGGCGCAGCTAACGTAAAGGTAGACACATCAGAAGAAGCAATTGCGGCAGGAAAGGTAAGAGTACTCGATAACGGGAAGTATCTCTTTGCGCAAGAAGAACCCGGTTATGCAGTTGACCACAGACACGGTTCCGGTTTGTACAGCTTCAATTACGAAATTGCCGACTACCACAACGGCGCAAAAGAAATCGGTCCCATGGGACTTGTTCTTGACCTCAACACAATGACATACGCATTTCCCAACCTTGACGAATAGTTTTTACGGTGGTGAACGATGAAAAGATTTAGTAGAGAAAAGGCGAACCTTGTCTTTCTCAGCACGTGTTTTGCCATTCTCGTTGCAATCGTCGTTGTATTGAACATAGTCGCAATCTATTGGGCAGGCGCACTGGAAGTCGCACTCGGGTTTATCGGCGCGACGGGTAATGCCCCGTACACCAGTCAGTACACGGACGAGCAACTGAAAGACAAGGAAATAGACTTTGTTACGCACATGGTGGAGGACGGCACCGTTTTGTTAGAGAACAAAAACGCCGCTTTGCCACTGGGCAAAGGCAGCAAAGTGACATTGTTCGGAGTTTGTTCCTATTCGTGGGTCGGTACCGCTTCTTACGGAAGCGCAAGTAACTCCGGTACGGCTGTCAGTTTGAAGGAAGCTCTCGAATGCGTAGGGTATTCCGTCAACGGCACTGCATGGAACTACTACAAAAATTCCGGCGTCACTTATACCGGCACTAGTTACGACCTGCGCGAAATCGCCTGGGACGACGTCAACGGCGACATCGCGGCTTCGTACGGCAACTACTCCGACGCGGCAATACTCGTGTTCGGACGCGTCGGCGGCGAAGGCGCGGACATGCCTACGGGCATGGCAGGTTACGGCGGAACTGCCGACGAAACGGAGTCGGAACTGTCAAGTACCGAACTAGGACTTATCCGCGGCGCAAAGGCGGCGGGATTTAAGAAGACCATTGTAATATTTAACACGGCTTTCGCAATGGAAGTCAACTGGCAGGATATCGGCGTTGACGCCGCGCTTGTTTGCCCCGGCACGGGCAACTACGGCATTTACGGACTTGCAAACGTGCTTGTCGGCGCAGCCAATCCGTCGGGACATCTTGTGGACACCTACGTGTACGACAACTTTTCTTCGCCCGCCGCGCAAAACCTTAGCGACACCGCTTACGTGCGCAACGGCAAGACAATCATTGACGGTTACGTACACTACGGCGAAGGCGTGTATGTAGGTTACAAATACTACGAAACACGCTACGAAGACATCGTAATGCAGACGGCAAACGTGGGCACATACGACTACGACAAGACCGTGGCATACCCCTTCGGATACGGCTTGAGCTACACGACGTTCGAGTACGAGGACTACTCCGTCAAGTGCGACGGCAAGGAGTTTACCGTATCTGTCACCGTCAAAAACACAGGCAGCGTTGCAGGCAAAGACGCTGTCGGAGTGTACTATCAATCGCCTTACACGGCGTACGACGTTACCAACGGCATCGAGAAGTCGGCGGTAAACCTTGTTGCGTTTGCCAAGACGGGACTTATCGGCGGCGGCAAGAGCGAAAAGGTTACGTTGAAGTTTGCCGTGGACGATATGAAGTCCTACGACTCTGCAAAGACAAACGGCTACATTCTGGAAGCAGGCGATTACTACGTGACCGCCGCGCCCGACGCACACACGGCTGTAAACAACATTCTTTCCTCCAAAGGTTACGACAGACTTGTGGGCACGGGTGACGCTACGTTTGCATACAAGTACAACGTGTCTGCTGACAAAAAGTACACAACCGACGACAAGACCGGCGCAAAAATCAGCAATCAATTTGCTTTTGCCAAGGACGACGGCATTTATTTGTCGCGTTCCGACTGGAAAGTAATGGACGGTTTCGATCGCACAACCCGACTTGGCGGCATCTCGTACAGTACGGCGACAGTTGTCAGAGATGACCAACAAATCAAGGGCACTCGCGAAATAACCGAAGACGTCTACCAAAAGTTGCAACGCAAGGGTTGGGAACGTAGCGAACGTCCCGAAAATACCAAAAACAACGACGAAGCCCTGTTTGAACAGGAGAGCGAGTTGTTGATGGCGGATACCATCGGTTGGGCGTACGACGATCCGCGTTGGATGGAGCTTATAAGCAAGTGCAAGTTTGCCGAGTTGCACGCAATGTTTAACCGCGCAGGTTACAACACTGCGGCAATAGAGTCCATCAACAAACCTGCGACTAAGGACGTTGACGGTCCCAACGGGTTGGCAAGTTACGTTGCAGGGTGGACCGGTTTTGCTTTCCCTGCGGAAACTACCATTGCTCAGACATGGGACGTAAGCTATGCCGAAGAAATGGGACAATTGGTTGCCGAGGATGCGCTTCGTCTGGGAGTATCCGGATGGTATGCGCCCGGTGCAAATATCCATCGCAACCCGTTCGGCGCAAGAAATGCCGAGTACTATTCCGAAGACCCCGTAATGAGCGGTTATCTGTCGGCGGCTGCCGTAAAGGGCGCGCAGACAAACGGTCTGGTGTGCTACATCAAGCACTTTGCGCTTAACGAGCACGAAACCAACCGCAACAATTACAGCTCGTGGGCAACGGAACAGACTATCCGCGAAGTGTACCTTAAACCGTTTGAAATGGCGGTAAAGATTGCCGATTGCCACGGCGTGATGACTTCCATGAACAAAATCGGCTATATCGATTCGGAAAACAGCTACGCGCTCAATACGGCAGTGTTGCGTAACGAGTGGGGTTTCCAAGGCGCAATAATTACCGACTACACGTCTAATGCCGATGCGGAAGCGTGTCTTGCCGCAGGCGTTGACCTGATGTTGTCCACAACGGCAATACGTCTGTCCGACACCAAACCTGCCTACGTGCGCAACGAAATGAAGCAATCCGCCAAGCACGTGTTGTACATGGTCGCGCAAACCAACGCCATGAACATCTTCCTTGACGGCAACAAGACTTACAGCGCGGGCGTACCCGTGTGGCAAGTGATTGTAATCTCGCTTGACGTAGTTGTTGCGTTGGGCGTGGCTGTAGCCGAAGTATTTTTGGTAAGGGCATACAAAAAAAGTCTTGTAGCGACAAAAGTGCTTGCGGAGTAAGGAGTGGAACTATGGAAGTACAAAAAAGATTTACAAAAGCCGACCTTATCCCTACGCTGACGCTGTTGATGAGTGCGGTCGGCACGGTACTGGTTGCTTGCCACGTGCTTGTAGTCGGACTGATTTTTGCGGCAATCGGACTTGCCGGCGGTATCTACACGCGCGTTGCCGAAAAGAAATTAGGCATGAACGAAGTGCTTGCCTATTGGGCGGAAATGCTCGGAATAGTGCTGTTTATCGTATGCTGTATGGGTTTTGCCGGCTACTCGGTGTTGGACTACGTAACGTCCAAAGACCTTGACTGACAATTGACTTTATTCTGATTACGACCAAGGGACTGTACAAGAAGAGATAACTTTTCTTGCTACAGTCCCTTGTCATTTAGGTAGAATACTTTCGGTTGACATAGACATTGTTAAGTGTTACAATGCTCCCGTCGGCGATACGATATACAGACAAATGGTAAACTTTACAAATATATCTTTGTCGGGTTTGTACGCTGTATTGCAAGTACGGTATTTGCAGTTTGACCTGCCGTATTTCCAAAGGAAGTTGAAATATGTATTCGTTGTTGCTTGCGCTTATTTACATTGCTTTTATCAGTCTCGGTTTGCCCGACTCGTTGCTCGGTTCGGGGTGGCCCGTCATGCATTCGGAACTGGGCGTGCCGATCTCCTTTATGGGCATTGTTTCCATGGTAATCAGCGGCGGTACGATCGTGTCCAGCTTACTGTCCGACAGACTTACGCGCAAGCTCGGCACAAGGGTTGTAACCGTTGCCAGCGTGTTTTTGACGGTAATTGCACTGTTCGGGTTTTCTTTTTCCGACAGGTTCTGGATGCTGATTGTCTTTGCCGTACCCTACGGTTTGGGCGCAGGTGCAATCGACGCCGCGCTCAATAACTACGTCGCATTGCACTACAAGGCAAAGCACATGAGTTGGCTTCACTGTTTTTGGGGAGTCGGTACCATTGTCAGTCCGTTTATCATGGGCTATGCGCTGGGCAACCTTACCTGGAACGACGGCTATCGCATTGTCGGCTTTGTGCAGTTGGCGATTGCCTTGCTGCTGCTTGCGACCCTGCCCGTGTGGAAGGTTAATGCAACCGCTTCCGACGACGCCATGAAAAGCGTCGGACTTGTCGGCGCACTGAAAATAAAAGGTGTACCTTTCCTTTTGATAGGCTTTTTTGCCTACTGCGCCGCCGAAGCGACTGCCATGCAGTGGGCGAGCACGTACTTTGTTGAGGTCAAGGGCATTTCCGCCGATCGGGCGGCAACGTTTGCTTCGTTGTTTTACATCGGCATCACCGCAGGCAGGTTTATCAGCGGCTTTGTGACCGACAAACTCGGCGACAGAAAGATGATTATCATCGGTACTGCGGTGCTTATTTGCGGCATTGCGGTGCTCTTCCTGCCGATACAGTCCTACATCGTTGCGGTGGTGGCGTTTGTTGTAATCGGGCTTGGGTGCGCGCCGATTTATCCGTGCATCATTCACTCCACGCCGAACAACTTCGGTGCGGACAACTCCGGCGCGATTATCGGTATACAGATGGCAAGCGCGTATGTAGGCACGACGTTTGTGCCGCCGCTGTTCGGTTTGATCGGCAATGCGCTAGGGTTTGAAATAATGCCTTTGTTTTTGTTGTTTTTTGCCGTGTTGATGGTAACGATGACGGAAATCACATTCCACATTACGAAAAAAAACAATACGTTGTAAAAATTTGATAAAAAACACAATTAAAAAGAAAACTTACGTTGAAACCGTCTTTCTGTGTTTTCGGTACACAACCGATGATTGCCGAAGCATCGGTACAGCATAGGGGTAGGCAAACAGAATTCTCTTTTCCAATTACAAAATCCTTCTGTTTTGCCTCGCATTTTTCAAAGTTTTTCCCGCTACGACGGGTAATATTGATTGCAAGTTTTCATTGGTTTACCTTCGGAAAGACAACAAAAAATTTGCTGAGATTTTTACTTTCGCCGACGTAAAAACAAGTATTAGGTTTTAGTTTTCGTTACATAAAGCACATCCTATTTTGTATCTATGGAAAAAATCCGTGCGATTTCGGTTGCCTTATAGGCTCGTTCTTCGCACGGATTTTAAGCTCGATTATTGAATTTTTAGTCGATTTCAACTGAAAAATCGTACGTATCTACAATCCCTGCAAAAAACTATTTGCCGCAGGAATAAGCAAAAATACAGGTTGTATTTGACAAAAGGCATGTCTTTGCCGACATAATTATTCTCTGTATGGGATAGAATTGCCAAATTTGCGGTTTGTTCTACCGAGATTGGAAATACGTGCCACAACAAAACCCACGCCGAAATCTCTCTTTTTAACGATTTCAATGCTAGTCGCAGAATTGCCGCGCCTATCCACAATCCTATGGTAAACGGCGGTAATTATCTTGTCCGAATCCACAAAAGGAAACGAACGGTCGGGCAACTTCTTCAGCTCGACAACGCTTTTCTTACGGCGCAACGCCGGGCTTTACATCAATTCTATTACAGTACAATATACAAACATTTGTTCATTAAGTTTTTAGCATTCCTCCGCCTTTTTCTTAATAATATCCGCTTATACGACGAAATTTTTGGCATTTATTTTTGTCTTTATGACAATAAAAACAGTCTGTAAGATTTTTAATATAAATTTTACTATCTCACATTATGAATCCGACTCTGTATAAATACTTTGGTCGGTTCTTTTGCATTGTAAAGAATGATTCCGCTTGTGGCGTCAATGCGGTAAGTCCATTGTATAGCGTTGTTATTGAACACGAAGTAGAAATACGGGGTTTTTATACCGCC
>CAKQXG010000006.1 GCA_934281515.1 uncultured Clostridia bacterium
GCTAAAGGTGCGCAACCTTGGTCGCAAGTCGCTTGACGAAGTAATTGCAAAGCTCGAAAGTTACGGTCTGTCTTTGAAAAATAAGGATGAATAGGAGAATTGCAAAATGGCAGGAAAAAGAAAATTGGGAAAAGCAACCGACGCACGGTTGGCTCTTTTGAAGAATCAAGTTTCGCAACTTCTGTGGAACGGCAAGCTGGTTACGACCGCTGCACGCGCCAAGGAAGTGCAAAAACTCGCTGAAAAGTACATCACGATTGCCATCAACAGCTACAAGGACACCGTAACTGTGGACAAGACCAAGATTGTCAACGGTCAAACCACAACTATCAAGGTTGTCAACGACGGCGCAAAGAAACTTGCCGCACGCCGTAAGCTTATGGCTAGCCTTGCAGACTTGCAGGAGCCTCGTCGTGAAAAAGAAACCGCAACCGAGTACAAACTTCGCACAAAGGCCGTAAAACATCCGCTTATCGAAAAGATGTTTAACGACTATGCGCCCAAGTTTGACGCCAAGACTTCCGAAAACGGACAAAAGGGCGGCTACACGGCTATCTACAAGATGACGCAACGTCGTGGCGATGGTGCCGAAATGGCAACCATCGTGGTTCTGTAATTGTACAGTTTACAAAACAAATGTAAAACGGGAAGAAGTCGAAAATGACTTCTTCCCTTTTTTTGTGCATAAATCGCCATCGATCGGGCAATACTTGTTTGTATGAAAAAGCGTATCTCTGTGGAAGACGCCAAGCGACAAGTGGCGGTAATGTTGGGCAAAGACGTGTCTGTACGTATCAATCGCGGGCGCAACCGTATCAAGTACTGTCGCGGCACTGTCAGCGAAATGCACAACAATGTGTTTGTGGTCAGTCTTGTCAACGAAATCGTCGACCGCATGAGCTGCAGTTACGTCGACATCGTTTGCGGCGAAATAAAGATGAAGGAAACCCCCGCTCCGCAAGCGTGAGCGAGCATGAAAAAAATTGTGGGGGAAGATTTTTACGGGGAAGGAAAACTTTTTGAAAAAAGTTTTTCCTTCCCCGTGCCCCATCCTTTCAAAAACTTTGAGTAGAGATATGCTTGTTACGAATTTTTGCTTTCCGAAAGTTTTGCCTTGATATGCTCGCTAACGACTTTTTCGTCGGCATTGTCGAAGATCGCAGGGTCATACAACCATTCGTCCGTTACTACGTTTACCTTTTTATCTAGTATTGCCGACATTATTGTATAAATGTTGAGCCGATCTATACCGAATGTGACATGTTTGATGTAGTACAGGCAAGGATTTTTTTCGGGGTCGGGGTTGAGAATATCTTCAACCAGTCCATAGGTAAAATGCGTTTCTCCAAGCTCGTCCTTATGTTGATCCAAAGCCATCAGCACAAAGAGATAACTAACTCCAAAAACCATCGGTCCTGTTCCTTTTGCCTCAACGATATTGGGCAGAGAAAAAAGGTAAGCCTCAAAAAAGTTACTCATATGATTTGCAAAAGAACGATTTGTTCTATTAACCTTGTTGAGTTGTTTTAAAAAGCGTTTATCCTTATTGCGTAGCTTTGAAAAGTATTCTACGCCTGCCGTGGAAGTAAACCACTCCGGTGTCTTTCCTAGAGTAAACTCATCTTTGTTTTTGTTGCCAAACAGATTACCTAACAATCCCATTGTAATTGACTCCTTTTTGTTTAATTTTTATATTGTAAATTGTCTTTATGTTTGTATCGAGTGCGCAAGTACGATTAGCATGCTTTAAACAAATTATACTACAAATCGGAAATGCGGTCAATATCAGAAACACAAAAAACAAAACGGTTTTCAAACGAAGATTATTGATTTGCAAAGCCTTTTGGGCTGTTACTTTTAAAACACGTAAACCCGTTTTGAAAAATTCTCGATTACCGTTTGCCAAAAACCTTTTCCTGTGGTATGATACTTACTCAACCGTTAGTAATGCGGGCGGTAATTTTTGTGTTAGCGTAAACAACCTTTTGTACGAAGCAAGCGCAAAGGCACTGCTGTCGGACGATGTTTTTTATTAAGGACGTAAATCCATGGAGAACTTAACAGTCAAAAAGAAATCATGGCTGAGTCGTTTTATCGGCGACAAAGCCTTTTACAAGATGGTATTTGCCGTGGCAATACCCATAATGTTGCAAAACGGCATCACCAATTTCGTGTCGTTGCTGGATAACATCATGGTGGGGCAGGTCGGGCAGGACCAGATGAACGGCGTTGCCATTGTCAACCAACTGCTGTTTATCTTCAATCTGGGCATATTCGGCGCAGTGTCGGGCGCAGGAATATTTACTGCGCAGTACCACGGCAAGGGCGACGACGAAGGTGTTGTGCAGACGTTCCGTTTCAAGATTTGGGTTGCGTTCGGTATCACTGCGGCGGCTGTTGCGGTGTTGGCGGCATTCCACAAACAACTAATCAACCTGTATCTTACCGTCGACAGTCAATATCAGGGCGATCTCGGCGCAATACTGAACTACGGTACCGACTACCTGTGGGTGATGATGTTAGGTCTGTTGCCCTTTGCGTTCTCCCAAGCTTATGGCGGCACTCTGCGCGAGACGGGGCACACCGTACTGCCGATGGTTGCAGGGCTTGCGGCGGTGTGCGTCAACTGCGTCGGTAACTATCTGCTTATTTTCGGCAAACTCGGATGTCCCGAACTCGGCGTTGTCG
Organism: uncultured Clostridia bacterium; assembly: GCA_934281515.1. GTDB lineage: Bacteria > Bacillota > Clostridia > Christensenellales > CAG-314 > Fimimonas. The sequence goes on from CAKQXG010000006.1 coordinate 2,689, forward strand.
GCGCGGCTATAGCAACGGTATCGTCGCGTTTTGTGGAGTTGGCGATTCTTGTTGTGGCAACTCACGCGCGTAGCGACAAGTTTACCTGTGGCAAAGGTTTGTATCGTCGTTTCTTCCACGTGGACGGAACGCTTGCGGTCAACATATTCAAAAAGGGTTCTCCGCTGTTTATCAACGAGCTGTTTTGGGCAACGGGCATGAGTGTGCTTGCCATGTGTTACAGCATGCGCGGTCCCGACGCAGTTGCGGCATACAGCATATCTTCCACCGTTGTCAACGTGTTTAACATTGCCTACATGGCTCTGGGTAACTCCGTAGGCATTATTGTCGGCAAATATCTCGGTGCAGGTGACATCGAAACGGCGCAGGAAGTGGACGTCAAAATGATCGCCTTTTCCGTCATGACGGGGCTTGTGATGGGCGCGTTGCTTGCCGCCACGTCAAGCCTGTTTCCCATGGGCTACAAGGTGTCGGACGAAGCCAAGCGCATTGCGGCAACGTTCCTGCTTATTACAGGCTGTCTGATGCCGCTGCACGGCTTTTTACACAGTTGCTACTTCACTCTGCGTTGTGGCGGAAAAACGCTCATAACCCTGCTGTACGACAGCGTATTTGTGTGCGTGGTCAATGTGCCGATTGCTTTTATTCTTGCCAGGCTTACCGCGTGGGACGTCGTTTGGATTTACCTTGCCGCCAACGGCATAGAGGTGCTTAAAGCGGTGCTCGGCTACATAATGCTCAAGAAAAAAATATGGATAAACAGGATTGTATGATATGAAAAACTTACCCGTAACCTTTGTCCGCGTAACGCGCGAGACGGGCGACTTGTTTGCCTGGGCGTACAACTTGCTCGACGAAAGCTTTCCCTACGAGGAACGCCGCAGCCGTCGCGACCAACTTGCCATACTTTCTCACCCCGACTACCGCCTTTGCGTAGCCGTATGCGACGGGCGCAATGTAGGAGTGGTGGGCTACTTCGAAACGCCCGAATTTATCTATTTTGAAAATTTCTGTACTGTGCCGCAAATGCGTAATTGTGGTCTGGGCAGCAAAATACTTCAGTCATTGGTTGCCGCATATCCCGACCGTCTGTTCGTGTTGGAAGCGGAGTTGCCTGTGGACGAACTGACAACTCGGCGTATCGGTTTTTACAAACGCAACGGCATGCTTGTCAATGTCTACGACCACGTGCAGCCGCATTACCACAAGGGCGACAAGGATTTGCATCTGGTAGTGCTGTCTCACGGCAGACAGTTGACGCCCGACGAGTACGCGCGTTTTAAACGCTATCTCGACGATCAGGTTGACGTAAAGTAATTTTGATATTTTAGAAATGAGATATATGGGGAGAAACCTTTTCGTCTAAAAGCGTTTCTCCCCATTCTCGTTGTAGAGTATTATGTTTTATTAAACAAAAAATGCCCGCGGAATAAACGCAGGTATTAGTGAAAAAATATTTTGTAATTTATTTTTTGAGTTATGAGTGTAATAGCTTTTGACTATTGTCGGCGGACGTGGTATCATATATGCGTTATTTTGCGCCTTTGGGGGAATTTTGCCCTTTTTACCGTTGTTTCACGGCGAAATCGGTGTTTCACGGAAGGCGTTGTATGGCTCCCGACCGCTCCTGTATATTCACAATATCATACGTTCGGTCAATTTGCAACCAATTTCGCCAAGTTTTTTGAAAAATTTTTTTGAGGAGTTTTGTCAATGATACAAGACATCAAAACCCGTAAATACGGAAATCACGACAGAAAAACGTTCTCGCAATGCAAGGAAGTCCTGCCTCTTCCCGACCTTATCGAAGTGCAGAAAGAAAGTTATCGCAACTTTCTCGAACAAGGTATAAGGGAAGTCTTTGAGGACTTTTCTCCCATTGAGGACTTTGCGGGACACTTCCGTCTGGACTTCCTCGACCACAAACTGGACGCCGTACCCAAGTACTCCGAAGCCGAGTGCCACCTTCGCGACGCTACCTATGCCAGCCCCCTGCGCCTGACGGTTCGCCTTACCAACAAAGGCACGGGCGAATTCCTGGATCAGGAAGTGTTCATGGGCGACTTCCCTCTGATGACCGACACGGGTAGCTTTATCATCAACGGCGCCGAGCGCGTAATCGTATCGCAACTCGTGCGTTCTCCCGGTGTGTACTGCGATATCCTGCGCGACAAAAATGGCAAGCCCGTCTACAACACGACGGCAATGCCCACACGCGGCGCATGGTTGGAGTTGGAACACGACAGCGTCAACAACCTGTTGTACGTTCACGTCGACCGCAACCGCAAATTGCCGATTACGGTGCTTTTGCGCGGCATTTTGCACGACGGCATGACCAAGGAAAACCGCAGTGGCAACTACATTGCCAAACTGCTCGAGTACGACCCCGTACTTGCGTTGACCTTTGTCAAGGACGACACCGCAACCGATCAGGAATCTTTGGTCGAAATTTACAAACGTCTGCGCCCGGGTGAAATTCCTACCGACGAATCTGTACAAAAAACACTCAACGACTTGCTGTTTGACGCCAAGCGTTACGACTTGGCTCGCGTCGGTCGCTACAAGTTCAACAAAAAGTTGGCTTTGGCAACCCGTCTTGCCGGTCTTACCCTTGGCGAGGATGTCGACGTGGCGTTGTACACAATGCCGCAATACACCTGCCTTACCCGCGAGCAAGCCGAGCTTATTGCCGACAGCGGTGTAGTGTCTGAAATCGAAATTCTTGACGAAAGCGGCTCTACGGTAACCTATCACGTGTCTGCAACCGAGGACTTCTACAATGCGGTTGTCGGTCAGTACCTTGACGCACAAGTCACCGTGCCCCAATCGCGTACCATCAAGGCAGGCACCGTGCTTACGGTTTCCGACGCATTCGACATTCAACAAAGCGGTATCAACAGCGTACATACCGCCACCGAAACATACACGCAAATCTTCGACGCTACCGACGCGCAATCTGCGCACGACTACGAAAAGATACTGTCTAAACACCTTGACTGCGTAGTGCTGTCCGAAGTCGGTACTCTTGACGTCTACGACGAACGTATCGACATCAGCGGTCGCACTCTTGCCGAGTTGCCCAAGCCCACCTACGAGGAGCAAAAAGCTTACGTACTTGTCACCGAGGCTGCCCAAATTGCTTTCGATAACGGCTACAACCTGTACAAGTGCAACAACGCCGGTGTAATTGTTTTTGCCAAGGAATGCCCCAAGGTGAAGGTCATCGGCAACCGTACGGTAGATCCGCGTCTGTATGCAATGACCATCGATCAACGCTATATTGACATCGACTTTGCCGCTTGCGGCTTGTATGAAGCGGTGGACACCGAAGTTTTGCGCGAGATTTTCTCCAACGGACTGTCCGTCGAAGAAACCGCCGAGCTTCTCCGCGAAAACCGCGACGAATTGATAAGCAAGCATATCACTCGTCAGGACATCATCGCCACGGTCAACTACAACCTCAACCTCAAATACGGCATCGGCACGTCGGACGACATCGATCACTTGGCAAATCGCCGCGTGCGTTCGGTAGGCGAATTGTTGCAAAACCAATTCCGCATCGGTATTTCCCGTTTGGAAAGAGTAATCCGCGAGCGTATGGCAATTCAGGAGCCGGGCAAAGCCACTCCGCAAACGCTCATAAACGTGCGCCCCGTGTCGTCGGCTATCAAAGAGTTCTTCGGATCCAGCCAATTGTCTCAATTCATGGATCAGTCCAACCCCATTGCAGAGTTGACTCACAAACGTAAGTTGTCTGCACTTGGTCCCGGCGGCTTGAACCGCGAACGCGCAACGTTCGAAGTCCGCGACGTTCACTACACGCACTACGGACGCATGTGCCCCATCGAAACGCCCGAAGGACAGAACATCGGTCTTATCACATCACTTGCAGGTTACGCTCGTATCAACGAATACGGCTTTATCGAAGCGCCTTACCGCCGCGTAGATAAGATCCACAAAACGGTTACCGACAACGTGCAGTACCTTGCTGCCGACGAAGAAGACAAGTACATCATCGGTCAAGCCAACGAACCCCTTGACGAACACGGCTACTTTGCGCGTCCGCGTATCACATGCCGTCGTCAGGACGAAATATTGGAGTTCCCCCGCGAAAAGGTGGACTTCATCGACGTAAGTCCGCGCCAGCTGATTTCCGTCGCAACAAGCCTTATTCCCTTCCTTGAAAACGACGACACCAACCGTGCGTTGATGGGATCCAACATGCAACGTCAGGCAGTGCCCCTTATCAGCCCCGAAGCGCCCATTGTCGCAACGGGTATCGAAGCGCGCATCGCATATGACAGCGGCGTGATGATCATCGCCAAGGAGGACGGCGTAGTACTCAAAGCCGCCGACAAGGAAATCATTGTACAATCGGACAACGGCACGGTACAAAGCTACACTCTTAAAAAGTTTGTACGCAGCAACCAGGGTACTTGTATCAACCAAAAGGTCATCGTTCACGCCGGCGACAGAGTCAAGAAAGGCGACGTACTTGCCGACGGTCCCAGTACCGACGGCGGCGAACTTGCTCTCGGTCGCAACATGCTTATCGGCTTCATGACGTGGGAAGGCTACAACTACGAAGACGCCGTATTGCTGTCCGAACGTCTTGTCAAGGAAGACGCATTTACATCTATCCACATCGAGGAACACGAAATCGAGTGCCGTGAAACCAAGCTCGGACCCGAAGAGTTTACTCGTGACATCCCCAACGTCGGCGACGACGCGTTGAAGGATCTTGACGACGACGGTATTATCCGTATCGGTGCCGAAGTACACCCCGGCGACATCCTTGTAGGTAAGGTTACTCCCAAGGGAGAGGCCGACCTGACCCCCGAAGAAAGACTGCTTCGCGCAATCTTCAGCGAAAAGGCCCGCGAAGTCCGCGACACGTCTCTGCGCGTACCTAACGGCGAAGGCGGCATAGTGGTGGACGTCAAAGTGTTCACTCGCGAAAACAAGGACGAACTCGACCCCGGCGTAAGCAAGCTTGTACGCGTATACATTGCTCAAAAACGTAAGATTTCCGTCGGCGACAAGATGGCAGGCCGTCACGGTAACAAGGGCGTCGTGTCACGTATTTTGCCCGAAGAAGATATGCCTTTCATGGAAGACGGCACGCCGCTCAGCATCGTGCTTAACCCGCTGGGCGTTCCCTCTCGTATGAACATCGGTCAGGTGCTGGAAGTTCACTTGGGTCTTATCTCCAAGATGCTCGGCTGGCGTATCGCCACCCCGGTATTCGACGGCGCAAGCGAAGAGCAAATTCGTCAACTGTTTGAAGAAAACGGTATGGTTAACCCCGTTACCGGCAAGGTGGACGGCAAGGTCAAGCTGTACGACGGACGTACTGGCGAACCGTTTGAAAACCGCGTAACAGTCGGTTACATGTACTACCTCAAACTGATTCACTTGGTCGACGACAAGATTCACGCACGCAGTACCGGCCCTTACAGCCTTGTTACGCAACAACCTTTGGGCGGCAAGGCGCAATTCGGCGGACAACGTTTCGGCGAAATGGAAATGTGGGCATTGGAAGCTTACGGTGCGGCAAACGTGCTGCAAGAAGTGCTTACCGTCAAGTCCGACGACGTGGTCGGTCGTGTCAAGACATACGAAGCTATCGTCAAGGGCGAAAACTTGCCCGAACCAGGTATTCCCGAGGCGTTCAAGGTGCTTATCAAGGAATTGCAATCGTTGGCACTGGATGTCAAGGTACTGTCTGCCGACAACGAGGAAATCATTGTACGCGACAGCACGGACGACGAAGCCGACTACAACGAGACTATGCTTGCCGAACAAGAACGTCGCAAGGCTGAAATTCATGAGCTTGCCAACGACGACGAAGACATCTTCGCAAGCGATCACGGCAGCGAACAACACGGCTTTACCGACGACGATGACGACTTCAGTCTGGACAGCTTGTTTGACGATGACGAACATGACGGCTTGAACGGACTGTTCGGCAACGACGAAGAGGACGACTCCGACGACAACGGACCCGAAGACGAGGAAAACATCAATCTCGGCGGATTGGACAGCCTGCTTGACGCAATCAGAGTCGACGGAGAAGACGACGATGAAGACGATGACGACAGCGACGACGATCTGTTTGACGACGATGACGAAGACGACGACAAAAACGACTAAGGGAGGTAACGTGAAATGAGTAACGAAAACAACATCATTACGGGACAATCGATTTCTGCGTTGCGCTCCGGCACAACGGCAAGGACGGGCATCATGAACGACTTTGCCTCGATACAAATCGGTATTGCTTCGCCCGAAAAGATCCGCGAGTGGTCTTTCGGCGAAGTGAAAAAGTCCGAAACAATCAACTACCGCACACAAAAACCCGAACGCGACGGCTTGTTCTGCGAACGCATATTCGGGCCTGTAAAAGACTGGGAATGTCACTGCGGTAAATACAAGCGCATTCGTTACAAGGGTATCGTATGCGAAAAGTGCGGCGTCAAGGTTACCAAGAGTAAGGTGCGCCGCGAGCGCATGGGTCACATCGAACTTGCCTGCCCCGTGTCGCACATCTGGTACTTCCGTGGCACTCCGTCCCGTATGGGTTTGATACTGGACATGTCGCCGAAGTATCTGGAACAATTGATCAACTTCCAGAGCTACGTTGTCATCGACCCGATGCAAAGCGAACTGGGATACAAGCAAATTCTCAGCATGAGCGAGTACCGCGAGGCACAAGCCAAGGCAAAGGAAGATCCCACGCAAAACTTCCGCGCCGGCACAGGTGCGGAGGCGGTGCGCGAACTGTTGCAAAACGTCGATCTCGAAGCCGAAGCAAAGGAACTTCGCGACATTCTTGCCAAGACAAACACCGGCGCAAAGAAAGTGCGTGCCATCAAGCGTCTTGACATTGTGGAAGCTTTCCGCAAGAGCGGCAACCGTCCCGAATGGATGATCCTGACGGTGCTGCCCGTATTGCCGCCCGAACTGCGCGCAATGGTACCCCTTGACGGCGGCAGATACGCAACCAGCGACCTTAACGATCTGTATCGTCGCGTAATCAACCGCAACAATCGTCTTAAGAGACTTATCGAAATCAACGCTCCCGAAATCCTTATCAACAACGAAAAGCGTATGTTGCAGGACGCAGTGGACAGCTTGCTCGACAACAGCCGTAGTAAACGTCCGCAAACGGGCGCAGGCAACCGTGAGTTGAAGTCTTTGAGCGGACTTCTGCGCGGTAAACAAGGTCGTTTCCGCCAGAACCTGCTCGGTAAGCGCGTTGACTATTCCGGTCGTTCGGTTATCGTAGTAGGTCCCGAACTTAAACTTCACCAATGCGGTATTCCCAAGGAAATGGCGTTGGAACTGTTCAAACCCTTCGTCATGCACAAGCTTGTCGAATCCGGCCAATGCCACAACGTCAAGTCGGCAAAGAAGCGCGTCGAGCGTGCCGATGCAAAGGTGTGGGATATTCTGGAAGGCGTCATTCGCGAGCACCCCGTGCTCCTCAACCGCGCACCCACATTGCACCGTCTGTCCATACAGGCGTTTGAACCTGTGCTTGTCGAAGGTCGCGCAATCAAGTTGCACCCGTTGGCATGTACTGCATTCAACGCCGACTTCGACGGCGACCAGATGGCAGTGCACGTACCCCTTTCTATCGAAGCGCAAACCGAAGCTCGCTTCCTGATGCTTGCCGCAAACAACATCCTGAAGCTTGCCGACGGCAAACCAGTCATTTCGCCCACGCAGGACATGGTTCTTGGCTGCTACTACCTGACAACGGTACGCGGCAACGCCAAGGAAACGCAGCAAATCATGGACTTGTACGACAACGTACGTCACCAACGTGCGCTGACAAGCGACGAAGTGGAGTTGTTGCGTAAAGCCAAGTACTACAGCAGTTTCGACGAGGCCTACGAAGCCTATGTTGCGCACGACATTACGTTGCACACCGTAGTCAACATCAAACAACCCGACGGCAAAAAGATCTGGACGACTGTCGGTCGTACAATCTTCTGTCAAGCCATCTACTACGACGGCGTTGACGCGTCCGCCGAGAGTCCTTATGTAACCGACCCCGAAATTCTCGCCAAGCGCGAAGAAGAACGTCACACATTGGGTATTCCCCTTGCGCTTACCAGAGAAATGATCGGTAACTCCAAGAGCTACCTTGTCGGCAAAAAGCAATTGAGCAAAATCGTAGAAAAGTGCTTCAAGTTGCGCGGAACCACTCCCACGGCGGTTATGCTGGACAACGTCAAGGCACTCGGCTACAAGTATTCTACAATCAGCGGTCTTACCACGAGCGTGTTCGACATGAACATCCCCGAGGAGAAGAAACCCATCCTACACAAGGCAGAGCAAGAGGTTATCGCTATCGAAAACGACTTCGAAGAAGGTTTCCTGACGGAAAACGAACGCTACAAGTCGGTTATCGGCGTGTGGAAGAATGCCGCCGACCAAGTTGAAAACCTGGTTAAGGACGTAATGGAAGAGGACAACCCCATCTGGATGATGGCAGACTCCGGCGCCCGCGGTAGCATGAACCAGATTCGTCAGTTGTGCGGTATGCGCGGATTGATGAGCGACCCCAGCGGTCGTACCATCGAATTGCCCGTTAAGGCATGCTTCCGTGAAGGTTTGTCGGTGCTGGAATACTTCATTTCTTCACACGGCGGACGTAAAGGTCTTGCCGATACGGCACTTAAAACGGCAGACTCCGGTTACCTTACCCGTCGTCTTGTCGACGTAGCGCAAAACGTTATTGTCCGCGAAGAGGATTGCTCGGCAGGCAGCCGTCCGCAAGGTATGTGGATCGAGGCTTTTCGCGGCTCCGGCAAGGACGAAATCATCGAAAAATTCGAAGATCGTATCATCGGCAAGTACGTCATCGACGACGTTGTCAACCCGACCACGGGCGAACTGATTTGCCCCGGCGATACTATGATCACGGACGACCTGGCTGCAGAAATCGTCAAGGCGGGCATCAGCAAGCTGTACATGCGTACCGTACTTACATGTCGTAGCGAACACGGCGTTTGCTGCAAGTGCTACGGTAGCAACATGGCAACTGGCAAACCCGTTAATCTGGGCGAAGCGGTCGGCGTAATTGCCGCACAGTCCATCGGCGAACCCGGTACACAGCTTACAATGCGTACATTCCACACCGGCGGCGTTGCAACCAGCGACGACATCACACAAGGTTTGCCGCGCGTAGAAGAATTGTTCGAAGCGCGTAAACCCAAGGGATGCGCAGTCATCAGCGAAGTTGCGGGCATTGCTACGGTACCGCAAAACAGCGAAAAGAAAGTGGTGCAGATCACCGACGCCAACGGCAAGGTGACAGAGTACGCCATTCCGTACACCTCTCGTATACTCGTACACACGGGTGACAGTGTGGAAAGCGGTCAACCCTTGACCGAAGGCTCCATCTATCCGCAAGACTTGCTGTCCACCAAGGGACTGCGCGCAGTGGAAGAGTACCTTGTCAAGGAAGTACAGGCGACCTACCGCACCAACGGCGTCGAAATCAACGACAAGCACGTGGAAGTCATCGTTCGTCAGATGCTCCGCAAGGTGCGTATCGAGGACGCAGGCGACACCGACATGCTCCCCGGCGAAGTTGTGGATATCTTCAAGTTTGAAGAAGCCAACAACAAGGCTTTGGAAGAGGACGGCGTACCCGCAGCGGCAAAACGCATCTTGCTCGGTATCACCAAGGCTTCTTTGGCAACGGACAGCTTCCTGTCGGCGGCGTCCTTCCAGGAAACCAGCCGCGTGCTTACCGAAGCGGCAATCAAAAACAAGCGCGACCCCTTGTACGGCTTGAAGGAGAACGTAATCATCGGCAAGATGATCTCCGCAGGTACGGGTCTTGCGCAGTATCGCGAAATGGAACTTGTTCCTGTACAGGAACCCGACGAAGTTGCCGAAGACGACGTTGACGAAACGACCGACGGCGACGAAACGGATGCAACAACGGAAGAATAGCAATCTTTAAGTGGTCAGGCAATCGACACGGCGCCCTACCCGACAGGCATTGTCGGGTTTGGTGCAAAGTGTTGTGTAAATGCTTGACTACTTTGCTTTTATTTGGTAAAATATACGTTGGTAACCTATGAACACTGATACAGACAACGTAGTTGTAGGCAAAAAACAGATTTTGCGCGAAATGAAAAACGGGCGCGTGACGGAGATTCGTATAGCCGTCGACGTGGAACTCGACTATGCCGAGACGATGAAGTCGGAAGCGCGTCGCTTCGGTGTGCCGTATGTCATTTCGTCCACAATGCGGGAGCTTGCCGATGAGTTCGGAATAGACGTCCCGACGGGAGCTGTCGGCAAACTTGCCGATTAGCCGCGGTTTTGTATGCGACAATGTATCGGACAGACGACTGATTTGTCGTTTGTAGGTCAACAATTATTTAGTTATGTCCGTAGGCAACTACGTGCATATAAGTCCGTTTAGGACCGACATTCACCATTGAAAGGAGGTAAAAAAATGGCAACAATCAACCAATTGATTAAGCAAGGAAGAAAGCGTGACGCAGAAAAGAGCAAGTCTCCTCTTCTGGACAGCTGTCCTCAAAAGCGCGGCGTATGCCTGAACGTAACCACGACTTCTCCCAAAAAGCCTAACTCTGCTCTCCGTAAGATTGCACGTGTACGCCGTACCAACGGTATGGAAGGTACATGCTACATTCCCGGTGAAGGCCACAACCTTCAAGAGCACAGCGTTGTATTGATTCGCGGCGGCAGAGTACGTGACCTGCCCGGTATTCGTTACCACATCATCCGCGGTACGTTGGACGCTTCCGGCGTAGCTAACCGCAGACAAGCCCGCAGCAAGTACGGCGCAAAACGTCCCAAGAACTAAGCCTAGTTTTGGCAGGGACAAACCTAACTACAGTTCAATTGGTGAATAGTCGGATTGTTTAATTTTGACTTTCCCCGTAAGCAGTATGCCCTGCGGTAATCCGCAGATAGCGCAGAAGTTTCTCCGCGTCGGTGGAGCGACGTGTCGAGTTGGCTGTATTGGTTGGTAAAAACAAAATTAAATCTATTCTAAACAGGAGGTAAAAACACATGCCCAGAAGAAGTGGTGTCCCCAAAAGGGATGTTCTTCCCGATCCCGTGTATGGCAGCAAGGTTGTGACCAAGGTCATCAACCAGGTCATGCTGGACGGCAAGAAGGGTACTGCCCAGGAAATTGTCTACGGCGCATTCGACGAAATCAAAGCCAAGACAGGACAAGACCCGATGGAAGTGTTCAACAAAGCTATCAATAACCTTATGCCTATGCTGGAGTGCAAAGCCAGACGTGTAGGCGGTGCAAACTACCAGGTACCTATGGAAGTCCGTCCCGAAAGACGTCAGACATTGGCTATCCGTTGGCTTGTTTTGTTTGCTCGCAAACGCAATGACCGTTACATGTACCAACGCTTGGCAGGTGAGCTCATGGATGCAGCCAACGAAACCGGCGGCGCGTTCAAGAGAAAGGAAGAAATGCACAGAGCAGCCGAAGCCAACAAGGCATTTGCGCATTTCAGATGGTAATCAAGGGAGTTTGATCGGTAATGGCAAGAATTTATCCACTGCAAAATGTGCGCAATATCGGTATTATGGCGCACATCGACGCAGGAAAGACAACTACCAGCGAAAGAATACTGTTTTTCTCCGGAAAGACTCGCAAGCTGGGTGAAGTACACGAAGGTACGGCTGTCATGGACAGCATGGCGCAGGAGCAGGAACGCGGTATCACTATCGCAAGTGCGGCTACTACGGTCCATTGGGTCAACCACTACAACGACGTTGACTACCGTATCAACCTGATCGACACCCCGGGACACGTCGACTTTACCGTCGAAGTAGAACGTTCCTTGCGCGTACTGGACGGCGCAGTTGCAGTGTTCTGCGCGAAAGGCGGCGTCGAGCCGCAAAGTGAGACTGTGTGGCACCAGGCCACCAAGTACAATGTTCCCAGAATTGCGTTCGTCAACAAGATGGATATCAACGGCGCAAACTTCAACAACGTAGTCAAGATGATGCGCGAGCGTTTGAAGGCAAACGCAATGCCTATTCAGTTGCCTATCGGTAGAGAGGAATCGTTCAAGGGACTTGTAGACGTCATCACAAAGAAAGCGTACTACTACAATGACCCCACAGGCATGCACATCGACGAGGGCGAAATCCCCGCCGACATGGTGGACGAAGTCAATGCTGCTCACGACGAACTTGTCGAGTTTGTCGCAGGCACGGACGACGCCCTCATGGAAAAGTTCTTTGCCGAGGGTGACTTGTCGGTGGACGAAATCAAGACTGCTCTTCGCAAAGCCGTAATTGACCTCAAGGTAAACCCCGTTTTGTGTGGATCTTCCTACAAAAACAAGGGTGTGCAAAAACTGCTTGACGCAGTTTGCGATTACCTGCCCAGTCCCGTCGACGTGGACCACGTCGTAGGATTCGACGTCAAGGACCACGACAAGAAGATTGTCCGCAAGACGGACGACGACGAGCCTTTCTGCGGATTGGCATTCAAAATCGTTGCCGACCCGTTTGTGGGCAAACTGTGCTACTGCCGTGTGTACAGCGGTACTTTGCAAGCAGGCAGCTACGTGTACAACAGCACCAAGGGCAAGCGCGAACGCGTAACCAAAGTGTTGCAAATGCACGCCGCTCAACGTGAAGAAATCCCCGAAACCTACGCAGGCGAAATCGTTGCGTTGGTAGGTCTCAAAGACACTACCACGGGCGACACGCTGTGTGTGGAAAGCAACCCCATCGTGCTGGAAAGCATGGTGTTCCCCGAGCCGGTCATCAAGGTTGCAATCGAACCCAAGACCAAGGCAGGACAGGAAAAAATGACCCTTGCGCTCATCAAACTTGCCGAAGAGGACCCGACATTCAAGACCTATACGGATCAGGAAACGGGTCAGACCATCATCGCCGGTATGGGTGAGTTGCACCTCGAAATCATCGTCGACAGATTGTTGCGTGAGTTCAAGGTGGAAGCAAACATCGGTAAACCGCAAGTATCCTACCGTGAAACCATTCGTAAATCGGTCGAAGCGGAAGGCAAGTACGTGCGCCAATCCGGCGGTAAAGGTCAGTACGGTCATTGTAAGATTCGTATGGAACCTCTCGAAGCAGGCAAGGGTTACGAATTTGTCGACGCAACCGTCGGCGGAAGCATTCCCAAGGAATACATCCAACCTATCAACAATGGTATCGTCGAAGCCGCCAAAAACGGTCCTTTGGCAGGATACGAAGTGGTTGACTTCAAGGTTACTGTGTACGACGGTAGCTTCCACGCGGTAGACAGCTCGGAAATGGCATTTAAGATTGCAGGTTCGTTGGCGTTTAAAAATGCCGCCGCTATCGCCGACCCCGTATTGCTTGAACCTATGATGAAGGTGGAAATCACCCTTCCCGAGGAATATCTCGGCGACGTCATGGGCAACGTTACGGCTCGTCGCGGCAGTGTGTCGGGTATCGAAATGCGCAACGGCGTACAAGTGATCGACGCGTTTATTCCTCTCGCGGAGATGTTCGGTTACGCAACCGACCTTCGCAGCCGTACACAAGGCAGAGGCAACTACAGTATGCAATTCGACCACTTTGCGGAAGTACCCAAGTCGGTTCGTGACAAGATTGTCAAGGACGGCTCCGCAAAATAGTTTTGGAATTTGCACTAAAAGTGTAGACCAAAATCAAAAAATAGGGTATAATCTACTCGAAGAGTAATTTTTCAAAAATATTTTGATATTATCAAAAAACCAGGAGGAACTACTACAATGGCAAAAGCAAAGTTTGACAGAACGAAACCGCACGTCAACATTGGTACTATCGGACACGTAGACCACGGTAAGACCACGTTGACAGCAGCCATCACCATGGTTATGGCTATGAAAAACGGTGCGCAAGTTATGGCTTACGACCAAATCGACAAGGCTCCCGAAGAAAGAGCTCGTGGTATCACAATCAACACCGCACACGTAGAATACGAAACAGACAAGCGTCACTACGCTCACGTTGACTGCCCCGGCCACGCCGACTACGTCAAAAACATGATCACCGGTGCTGCACAGATGGACGGCGCAATCCTCGTCGTTTCTTCCGCTGACGGCCCGATGCCCCAAACACGTGAACACATCCTTCTTGCTCGTCAGGTTGGCGTGCCCTACATCGTTGTATTTATGAACAAGACCGACCTTGTCGACGATCCCGAACTTCTCGAGCTCGTTGAAATGGAAATCCGCGAATTGCTCAGCAAGTACGACTTCCCCGGCGACGAAACCCCCATCATCAAGGGTTCTGCTAAGGTCGCTATGGACGCTTACCAAGCAGGCAACCACGACATCAACGATCCCGTCTACAAGCCCATCCTTGACCTTATGGACGCTGTTGACGCTTACATCCCCACACCCGCACGTGACACCGACAAACCCTTCCTTATGCCCGTTGAAGACGTATTCACCATCACCGGACGCGGAACGGTTGCTACCGGCCGTGTAGAACGTGGTTCCGTCAAGCCCTCCGATCCCGTTGAAATCGTTGGTTTGAAGGACGAAATCAAGACATCCGTTGTTACGGGCGTCGAAATGTTCCGTAAGCTTCTTGACGAAGCTTTCGCAGGCGACAACGTTGGTCTTCTTCTTCGTGGTATCGACCGCAAAGAAATCGAAAGAGGACAAGTTATCGCTAAACCGAAGAGCGTTACACCTCACCGTGAGTTCGAAGGTCAAGTATACGTACTGACCAAGGAAGAAGGCGGCCGTCACAGCCCGTTCTTCAAGGGATATCGTCCTCAATTCTATTTCCGTACAACCGACGTTACAGGCTCCATCGAGCTTGACCCCGGCGTGGAAATGGTTATGCCCGGCGACCACACTCACATCAAGGTTGAGTTGATCACCCCGATCGCTATGGAAGAAGGTCTTCGCTTCGCTATCCGTGAAGGTGGCCACACCGTCGGTTCCGGCGTTGTTTCCAAGATCATTAAGTAATTAAGTCAAACGATTACGCAAAAAGACGTTGCTTTGTAGCAGCGTCTTTTTTGTTTTGTGTCAAATATCGGGGTGCAAGAAGATTCTCATTGAGCAAGCAAGCGAGCGGACGGATAGGTTTTGCAAACGGCACAAGTGGGATGCTTTGCCCCTCGAATGCGCAGCCTTCGAGGGGCGACATGCCGATGCGCCGAACATGCATCGAAAACCGTAATTGACTGTATGTAAAAATTGCGATTGAAAACAACTGCATAATCAACTGTATTATGACCGTAACGACATACGAAACCGAAATAGTCATATATTCATAAATACTTGTAACTGCAATATGCCATCACAAACAATTACTCAAAGTTTTTGAAAAGATAGGGGTACGGGAGAAGGGAAAACTTTTTTCAAAAAGTTTTCCCTCCCCCGTAAATATATCCCCCCCCCAAAAAAAAAACTTTTTCTGAATGTGGTTTTAATCGGTAACCTTGCCTACTATCTCCTGACCATTTGCAAATTTGTCGAAGATGGTTGACAACTCCTTGTTGCCGCAGCGTACAAAGCTGTCTGTCATGTTTTGCGGTGTGGCGATAGTGTAGGCGTTTTGCTTGTAGTAGTCTGACAATGCGCGCAAGAACTTGCCTTCGCCCATTGTTTCGTACAGCGTGGCAAACAGCAAACTGCCCTTGGTGTAGGTCATCACGACGTATTCGCTGTCGTTCTTGTACTCGGTCAGCGAGCGAAAAGTAGTGTCTGCGTGGTTGTAGTAGCGGTTAAGCACATCTACGTAGGTGATGTACGTTTTTGTCAGCATCTTTACGCTGGTTGCAAGAGGTTGCACGTTGGCATGGTCAAGGTACAGACAGGTCAGAAACTCCGCCAACCCTTCGTCCATCCATGCGTTACGTATCTGGTCGTTGCCGACAACGCCGTAAAACCATTGGTGCGCCGTTTCGTGGACAATTGCCTCGGTGTACGCCTTGCTGCCGCTTGCGACAAGTACCAAGGCAGGGTACTCCATGCCGCCGTAACAGAAGTCGGTTTCGCATACGGTGTATTGTTCGTAGGGGTATGCGCCGATATTTTTGTTAAAGTATTCCAGTGCGGCGCAGGCAGTGGCAAGCGAGCCTTCGGCATCCTCGTCGGCGTAGTAGAAGTAGTTGACCTGCGTGTTGCCTGCTTTCTTGGTCAACTTTTTGTATTTGTCGGACAGTACCATTGCGAAGTCGCGCATTGCTTTGCCTTGGAAGTGCCAGGTATCGTAGTCGCTTTCTGACGTTACATAGTCCAGCGTTCCGCTTGCCGCTACGGTGTATGTTTGCGGCGCACGCAACGTCACGTCGAAGTTGGCGCAGGCAGATACAAACGGGTCGCCGACGGCACAGTAGGACGTTTGGTCAAAGTCGTTGTCCACGGTGTTGCACACAACCGGGAAAAAGTTGCCGCATACAACGGCGTTGTCGGTGTACCCTAAACGATGTTTAATGTTGGCAAGCGTCACGTTGTAGGTCATTTCTATGCACACTTTGTCACCCGGAAACAGCTCTTTTGCAAGCGGCACGGACAGTATGTCGCAGTTGTCTCCTTCTATACGGTAGGCGCAAGCCGCTCCGTCCACCGACACGCTGTCAAAGGAAATCTCGCCGTAACTTGTGCCGTTGGGGTATGCCGTCGCGCGGTAGGTGTTTGGTACGACGGTCGCGCCTTCACGGTAGGCGTTGGCGTATATGTGCAACTTGACGCTGGCAAAGGCGTTGTCGCTACGATTGGTGTATTCCGTCACTTGTGTAACCGACAACGCATGGTTTGTCGGGTCGTAACTCGCCACAATGGTGTAGTTGTCGCCGTTTTTGATGGCTGTTTTCATCGGATCGGCGGCGCAGGCGCACAGTGCAAACAATGCCGTCAGGCATACAACGGCAACAAGCGCAACACAAAGATATCTACGAATGTTTTTCATATTGTCTCCCACATAGTTTCTCAACAAATTGTATGTGGTGGTTGTGTAGTTTATGAGTTGATACACGTGGAAGAAAATTTTTTTCTCTCTATGCCCATATCTCTTTAAAAATTTTAGACGGATAAATACTTTATTGTTTTGAGAGATATATGTATGGAAAAAAATATGCAGACAAAGGGTTGTATTTATCACTTTATGCCGAGGCGGTGAAAATAATTATTCTCCGAAACGCCTGATTACTCAATCTTATTGTGACAACGTATACAAATAAAAGCGGACGTGTGTTGCAAGCAGGTTGACACTTGCTTTTACAAGTGGTACAATCTTCGTACTACTAAAAGCAACGAAATACTCGCATAATAAGGATACGATATGGATGACTTTTTATTATCGCGCGTGGCATGCACGGACGAATTCGACAGTGCCTGTATGACAGGATATGCTCCGCGCGACATACAACTAGCGCGGTGCAGTGGCGAAACCCTGCGCAGTCGGCGGTGCGCCTGGCTTTTGCTTCGACAACTGCTTGCCGAAGCAGGGTTTGACGAACGTTCGGCAGGTTTGCGACTGTTGCCTTGCGGCAAGTGGACGGGGAAAAACGTTTACGTCAGTTTGTCGCACTGCAAGGGATATGTGGCGGCGGCGGTAAGCAATCGCCCCGTCGGTATCGACGTGGAGCGACTGGACAGGCGTTTGGCGGCAGAATTGTACGACCGCATTGCAACGCCCGACGAACGTGCCATATACGGCGACTGCCCCGACAAAGCACAGATGTTGACATTGTGGACAGCCAAGGAAGCCGTCTACAAAATGTCCGACGGTACCGTGGCGGCGGTAAATATCGACACGACGAAGCACAATCTTCGGTTTACCGTCGACGACTACACTGTTAGTTGTGTGGCAAGTTGCTATCGGCTTTAAAATGTGGTATAATATGCCTATGTGCGCACGTCGCACAATCAAGTAGAGGTTTATATGAATGTAATTGTCGTAGGCTGCGGCAAAGCAGGACGCGCCGTAGTGGAAAGCATGGTGGACGAAAACCACAACGTAATGGCAATCGACAACGATCCTGCCGTGATAGAAGAATTGACAAACACATACGACGTAATGGCAGTATGCGGCAATGCAACTGCACGCGAGTTGCTTGTGGAAGCAGGCGTTGCCAAAGCAGACTTGTTTGTTGCCATCACCGACAGTGACGAAGTCAACATGTTGTCGTGTTTCCTTGCCAAAAAATTGGGTGCCAAGTACACCGTTGCACGCATCAGGCAAAGCGACTACAACGAGGACGGACTGGACTTTCTGTGCAAGCAGTTGGATTTATCTATGTCGGTCAACCCCGAGTTTTTGACGGCGGAAAGTATCTACAACACTTTGCGCTTACCGTCTGCCGTGGTAGTCGACACTTTTGCCGGCAAAAAAATCCACATTCTGGAAATGATCGTGCGTGAAAAATCCGACTTGCTGTGCGGTACGCTTGCCGACTTGCGCAAAAAGTCGCCTGTGCAGTTTCTTGCATGCAGCGTTTTACGCAAAAACGAATTGATTATTCCGCGCGGCGAATTTGCATTTCAAGTTGGTGACAAAGTCGCCTTTATGGTCAAGAGCAGCGATACTTATCGCTTTCTTAAAACCATCGGTATGGCACAAAAACAGGGGCGTTTCGTAATACTTCTCGGCGCAAGCGAGACGGCGTACTACCTTACCAAAATGCTGTGCTCGGCAGGCTACTCGGTAAAGATTATCGAAAAGGATCCTGTCCGTTGCAGTGAAATGGCGGCAAAATTGCCTGCAGGCGCAACCATGATACTTGGTGACGGAAGCAGCCAGGAGCTGTTGCAAGAGGAAGGCATTGCCGCCGCCGACGCCTTTGTCGCATTGACGGGTAAGGACGAGGAAAATATCCTTATATCGTTTTACGCACGCAGCGAGCATGTACAGAAGGTTGTATGCAAAGTAAGCCACGGTCAGCTGTCGCTTCTTGCGGAGAATCTCGGTCTGGACTGCCTTATCTCGTCTACAAAGAGCATTGCCGACGTGCTGACAAGGTACGCGCGTGCGCTTAACGACAGCATGCAAAGCAAGGTGGAAACGATGTACCGCCTTATGGACGGCAATGTCGAAGCGTTGGAATTTGTCGTGCTGGGCGATTGCACCTTTACCGGAGTACCGCTTAAACAACTTCACATCAAACCCGACTACATCATTGCAGGCATTATCCGCGGCAAGGAAACGTTGATTCCTTCCGGCGACGACTGCATTTATGAAGGCGACCGGGTGGTCGTCATTGCCGCAGGGCAACATCTGTACGACCTGTCCGACATTGTGAGGTAGACATGAATATCAAAGTTGTACTTAACATGTTGGGGCGAGTGTCGGTGGTGCTTGGCGTGCTGTTTTTGCTGCCGCTCGCGGTGTCGCTTGGATACGGCGAAAAGATCTGGTGGACATACGTCGTGTCTCTGTGCGTGTGCGAAGCCGTCGGTTTGCCATTGGCGTTTGCACTTAAACCCGACAACAAGTCGGTTTACTCCAAGGAAGGACTTGTAGTGGTGTCTCTTGCGTGGATTTACGTTTCCGTCGCAGGTACAATGCCGTTGTTGCTCAGCGGCGCAACGACGTCGTTTGTAGACGCATTGTTCGAGATGGTCAGCGGATTTACCACTACAGGCGCAACCATATTCCGCGGCGAGCAAATTGACGCAATCAACCAAACAATGCCCAGCATACACTTGTGGCGGTGTTTTTCGCACTGGGTCGGCGGTATGGGTATCATCGTATTTGTGATGGCGCTTATCGGCGGCTCGGCAAACCGCAGTATGCACATTTTGCGTGCGGAAATGCCGGGGCCGAGCGTTGACAAAATCGTGCCTCGCGCCGCAACCACGGCAAAAATACTGTATCTCATTTACATGGGCATGACATTGCTGCAGATACTGTTGCTTGTGCTCGGTGGCATGTCGCTGTTCGACGCGGTTGTCAACAGTTTCTCCACTGCAGGCACGGGCGGTTTCAGTAACCGTAGCGACAGTCTTGCCGGTTACAACGCTTACTGTCAATGGGTTGTGGCTGTGTTTATGCTGTTGTACGGGGTCAACTTCAACCTGTACTACCTTATGCTTGTCAGACGTTTCAAGGCGGCGCTGTCCTCCAACGAACTGTGGTTGTACATCGGCATTGTGGTGTTTGCCTCTTCCACGATATGCATCGACATTTTTGACAAGTTTACCTTTACGCAAAACTTCGGCGACGCGCTGCGGCACAGCGTGTATCAGGTGGCGGCATTTATCACAACCACGGGCAGTAGCAGTATTCCTGCCTCGTCCAACGTAGACCACTTCCCCGTGTATTCCAAAACGGTGTTGTTGGTGCTGATGTTTGTCGGCGGTTGCGCAGGCAGTACGGCAGGCGGACTGAAGGTGTCCCGCGTAGGTATCATGGCGCGTACAGTACGCAAGGCGTTGCGCAAGGTGACTCATCCGCGTTCGGCAAATGCCGTCAAGTACGAAGGCAAGGTGCTGACCGAAGAAACAATGGCAGGAGTAACAAACTACTTTGCATTGTATATGTTTATTCTTGTCGCGCTGTGGCTTGTTGTCAGTTGCGACCCCTTTGAGGGTTTGACTGTGGAAGCTAACTTCTCTGCGGCGGTGTCCTGTTTAAACAACGTCGGACCTGCATACGGCGTGCCTGTGTCGGGCTACTACATGTATTCCGACCTGTCCAAGGTGGCGTTGACGTTGGCAATGCTCATAGGACGTTTGGAAATTTACCCCGTGTTGTTGACATTCTCTCCGCGCACATGGCGGTAAATGAAGAGTTGCAAAACATAAATACTTGCTTAACACCGACGCGCCTTTGAAAAACAAGATAATTCATGCAAATCCGATTGACTTTATGAAAGACGAAAAAAGATTTTGATAAAGATGATATGTTGTCAAAATTCGTATACGTATATGGATTTTGCATACAAAACTGTCTGTCAAAACGGCTATATGCGCTTGTTTGCGCATTAAATTCGATTGTAGAAATAGGATACTAATATGAAAAAACCAGTTTCGATATTTTTGGTAGCGGCATTGTTTGCCGTGGCGGTGTTGGGCTGCGGATGCGACGGCATCAGGCAAGCAACTTGCAAACACGAGTTTAGCGGCGATTACCTTGATGTGTTTTGCCACAAAGGGTGCGGCGCAAGCAAACGTCCGACGTCGTTACGCACGTATGACGACAAATTTGTTTACGACTTCGACAGCACCAAGCAGGCGGCACTGGACAAAGCTTACGACGATGTGATTGCCGCATTGGAACGCGCCGAACCGTACGACGAAACCAAGCATGCTTTTGACAAGGACAGCGACTACTACAAGGCAAACAAGGATTTTGAGCACAACTACTATGACAAATTCAGCGAGCAGTTGGAGTACGTCACCGAACAGTATCAGTACGCATACGTATTTTATTGTAAGTACGACGGCGAAGAAGGCACGGAACAAGCATACAAAACCGTGTCCGAAGCACGCACAAAGGCCGTATCCGACTACTATACGCTGTTTCGCAAGGTGTACGACACGCAGTATCGCAACTACTTTTTCAGCGAAGAGGACGGTTGGACGACTGACGAGATACAGGTTGCGCTAAACATGTCCGACAGTTACGGCAGTGCCGAGTACGTGGAATTGAACAATCAGATCGACGAACTGCAGACCACTTATCGCAGCTTTTCCGAAAGCGAGCTTACTGGCAACAAAATGGGCAATTTGTACAAGGAATACGTTGTGTTGCAAAACAGGCTCGCCGCGCTGTCCACAGGCGACTACAACAACTACGTAGACTACGCCTATCGCAACGTATACGAGAGGGATTACACGCCCGACGACGTCAACAAGATGCGTATCCACGTCAAAAACAGCATTGTTCCGCTGTTTAACGAGGTAATGCGCAACTACATCACTGCCAACGGCGAGTCCTATGCCAAGGTCGGCACCTATGGAAAGTATTACAAGGCTTTGTGTGAGGACAGCATTTTTGACAACGATTTGACGGTCGATATTGTCGGCAAGTATTTTGCCAAGGTCAACAGTTCGACATTGGGCAAGGACAACATAGACTACTATGTCGTTGCAAACGAATTGCTTAAAAACGGCAACTACTACACGGGCAACTACGAGGGTGCGTTCAGTTACTACGTTCCCGCGCAAAAGGCGACAATTTTGTACTTCGGCCCCGACAGTTACAGTAGTGCGTTTACTTTCGTGCACGAATTCGGGCACTATTACAACAATATCTACAACCCCGGCATATCGTTGTCCATGGATCACGACGAGACTCAATCGCAGGGTGACGAAATGTTGTTTTTGGCATACTTGCAGGGCTACCTTGCCGAAACCAACCAATCGCGCCTTGCCAAGGTGGTGCGCAACGAGCAATTGTTCAACATGCTTGCCACGGTGCTTATGTCTACCGCCGTGGACGAGTTTGAGCAAAAGGTGTATGCCCTTGCCGACGATTTGACTGCGCTTTCCAATGCAAACTTGCAAAAACTGTTTGAGGACATTATGTCCGACTACGGCATCGAGGGTTTGTTCGACTCCAACTATTGGCGCAGAGTGGTGGTGGATTCGCCGTGCTACTACATCAGTTACGCAATGAGCGCATTGCCTGCAATGGGTATCTATGCCACTGCGCAAAAGGACGGGTTTAACAAAGCAAGAGAGTGCTATCTCAAACTGTACACATTCGCCGATTGCGACGATTTGGCGCACGTCGACGCACAAGGCGACAAAGTGGTGGATGCGACTTACGCCGAGATACTGCATTTTGCCGAACTGTACGGCGCGTTTGACCAACAATTGTATACGTTGCTGACCAATTGGCTGTAATGCGCGAGTTATGTTTTCAAATCAGAACATACCTTTGTACCATCGGGTTGATTTGAACTACGTTAAACGACTTACGAGAGCGGCGACGGATAGAATGCAATAAACATAATCTATACGTTTTGTTTTCTGCCACTTGTAAAATAAATGGACAATCTCTTTGGCGAGAGATTGTCCCTTTATTCATAAAACCGTAAAGTATGTTTAATCAAAGTTTTTGAAAGGATAGGGGTAGAGGGGAAGGGAAACTTTTTTCAAAAAATTTCCCTTCCCCCGTAGATTACTCCTCCAAAAAACTATTTCAAAAATTCATCCAGCTGCGCTTGGATTTTGTCAAGGCGTTGTTCGTTTTCTTCGGTTGATCCGTGCACCATCAGGTAACATTTGATTAACGGTTCGGTGCCGCTGGGACGTACTACCAACTTGGTACCGTCCTCGGCATGGAAGATCAAAACGTCTGCCTTGGGCAGGTCGGACGGTTGCAACAAATCCTTGACGGCTGTCACGTGGCTGTCGGCAAGTTGCGCAAAGGGGTTGACGCGTAGCTCGTCAAGTAATTGTTGTTTGCGTGTTGCGCCGTCGGCACCGTCAAAGCGGTAACTTAACAAACGTTGCTCGTAGTTGCCGTATTGCGCGTACAATTGTTGCAGGCGTTGGTACAGCGTTACGCCGAGTTTTTTGTAGTGGGCAGTCATTTCACAAACAAGCATGCTTGCCACAACGCCGTCCTTGTCGCGGGCATAGGTACCTTTCAGATAGCCACAACTTTCTTCAAATCCGAATACAAAGTTGCTTTCTAACCCTTGCTTTTGTAGTTTGTTGATAACGTCGCCGATGTACTTGAATCCTGTCAACACTTCCTTGACGTGGGCATGGTAGTCGGCTGCAATTGCTTTGACCATGGGCGTGGACACAATGGTTGTCACAATGACGGGTACTTGCGGCAGTTGGTTGCGTTGGGCAAGAGCTGACAGAATGTAGTCGGCAAACAGTATTGCCACTTCGTTGCCCGTAATGGCGTCAAATTTGCCGTCGGCTTTGCGTACGGCTACGCCCAGTCGGTCGCAGTCGGGGTCGTTGGCAACAACCACGTCGGCGTTGACTTCGTCGGCTAGTTGCAGGGCAAGTTGCAACGCGGCAATCTTTTCGGGGTTGGGGTAGGGGCATGTGGTAAAGTTGCCGTCGGGGTGGCTTTGCTCGGGTACGATGTGCAGGTCGGTCACGCCCACTTTGTGCAAAACCGTCGGTACTACGGCGTAACCCGCACCGTTTAACGGAGTATATACTACATTTATTCCGTCTGCCGAGCCAAGACTCTGCGCTGTAACGGCATCCATGTATTGGTCGATAAGTTTGGTTTCCACGTGGCAAATCAACCCGTCGGCAACAAGATCGGCGTAGTCGTCGCAGTCCACCGCAAATGTGTCGACCGCTTCGATGTAGGACGTAATCTCGCCGGCAACCTCGTCAAGTACCTGACAGCCTGTATTGTCGTATACCTTGTAGCCGTTGTATTCCTTCGGATTGTGACTTGCCGTCACGTTGATACCCATGTCGGTGTGCAGAGTGCGTATTGCAAAACTCAAAAACGGCGTAGGCATGCAGTCGTCGGTAAGGTGTACAAGTATGCCGTTTGTCGCAAGTACAGCCGCTGCCTTTTTGCAAAACTCTCGGGAGTTGATACGGCTGTCGTATGTGATTGCCGCCGAAGTCAGTCCGTGCGCTTTCATGTAGTCGGCAAGTCCCTGCGTTGCGCGTGCGATGGTGTATGCGTTGAGACAGTTTGTTCCTGCGCCCATTGTGCCGCGCATACCGCCCGTGCCAAATTCAAGATCCTTGTAAAATGCGTTGGTTATTTGTTGCTCGTCCATGGCGACAAGTTCGTCGTGCAAGTCTTGCTCCGTCACGTTGTCAAGCCACAGTTGGTAGGTTTGTTTGATTTGTTCGTTCATAGTTGTCCTCCACTTGGTAGTATCGGTGATACACTAATTGTACCATTATTTTGCTTTGTTGTACAACACTTTTTTTGTTGAGCGACAACATTTTTCGTCAAATGCGGCAAATTACTTGGTAATGTAAGTTTGTTGCATGTCGTCGGCGCACAAAATACCCAGTTTGCCGTTGAGCCAAACGCCGCAGTCGAGACAAATCTTGGCGTAGTCTGCAAGTCGCGAGGGGTGCGCTATGCCTTGCCTGGGAGTCATGATAAAGTCGCCAGTGTCGTTGAAGTAGCACGTCGGCGTATGTCCGAACAATACTGTCGGTTCGTCGGGTGCAAGCACAATCGAGGGTTTGGCAAAGTCGCGGCTACCTAGCAAGTCGTACGGGTGTTGCTCGGCAAGGCTGCCGATGTGCCCGTTGCCGTCAACCTTTACGCCTGCATGTACAAGGGTAAAGTCGGGCGTTTGTATCCACAGCGGCAAGCCTTCGAGAAAGTCGACGTCTTCCCAACACAGATCGGCGCCGTCGCCAAACTGCCTGGCAAGTTGACTTAGAACGTTGTCGGGATCGTCTCCTTCGGCAAAAGTTTTCATAATGTTGTGGTAGTCGCGTACAAAAGCAAAGTCGTGGTTGCCTGCAATGCTTTGTACGTTGGGTGTGGTACGGACAAAACGCACGACGGCAACCGATTGCTCACCCTTGTCCACCATGTCGCCGCCGACGTACAGCAAGTCGGTTGTGTCGAAGTGTACTTTGTCGAGCAATCGCATAAACAAGTCGTATTCGCCGTGTATGTCGCTGATAAAATATGTGCTCATGTGTCTCCGTGGACATGTCTCTTGTCGCTATGCCCGATCATCATTCTATTTCGGAAAAAAATACCCGCAGAAGCGATTCCGAACACTCCTACGGGCATTTTTACTTAGTATATTCTCAACGCGACGGGAGTCGGTTTAGAATCGATATTTGCGCTACCTGTCTGTGCAACGCACCCTTGTGTGCACCGCAAAACAACTTGTAGCTTATGTAGGATACCACATATATTGCCGTTTGTCAATTGTTTTGGCGGCAAAATCGCCATAATAAATTACAAATATTTTTGCGTAAAATCATTGACAAGTTGTCAACAGATGTTGTAAAATATAAATAATGAAAAAAGTAAACAATAACCTTGTTTATTTTTTGCCGTTCGGACGGGTCGAATTTGAATTCCGACAGGTTTTGCCCGACAAAGTCACCGACGGCGGTGCGATACGGTGCAATATGTGGTTGCACAACGTATTGCCGACAGTAACAGCAGGAAGTTTTTTGTCATTCTCGGCGCGACGGGAATCGGTTTACAGAGAACGGCACGACTCTTCCTCCATATGCAGACATGGGCGAAGGGGCACTCGATTTTACCGCGAGATGTCTTGACTTGGCATCTCGCTTTTTTGCGCCCTTTTGTCAAAACAGTCAACTGCTATGCCTGCGTATTTATGTTTTGTAAGGAGGTAACTATGAAGGCACTAAAAGATTTGTTTTTGGACAATTTGGTAGGATTGCAACTTCTGGGGGCGGATCCCGTGGCTGCGGCTAAATGCCTTGCGCCGATGTTCCTTGTGGACGAGCGCGAAGCTGCGGCTTTTGCCAAATATGCCGTTGCCGATCGCTTTGCGGCATGCACCGATTTGCGTATACTTACCATACTTAAAACGCGTCACTTGTACAGCACTGCACCTGATATCGGTACAGACGAGTATTCGGAATTGCTTCTCGATGCCAAGGAGCGGGTATTGCGGCGGTACATAACTAACGACAAGTACGGCACGTCGTTCGACGCGGAAAAAATATTTGCTACGTGCAAAACTTGCGAGCTTGCCGCCGAGTTGACAGGACTCGGTATCTACTTTGGATTGGTGGGACTTGCAGACGAACGCATGGGCAAGGAATTGTTGCGCGGCGCGGAATACACCAGCCCTACGGCAATGCTGTTCTTCTTGTGGAGCGAGCCCAAGCGCGACAAGCAACAGTATCTCGATCGCTTGTCTGCAACACCCGTCTATTGGCGTAACGCTGCGGAATTGACCGAAGCTTTTGTCGCGGCATACGGCGTGGAAGAACCGCGTCGCCCGGGTATGCAAACCCGTATCGGATTTTAGTGGAGGACGGCAGATATGTTTAACAAAACGGAATTACAAATCATTGACAGCACTGCCAAAACCCTTGTCGGGTACGAGCACGCACGCCTTGTGCGGTTTGACGAAACGCCGCCGTCGGAATTGTATACGACCGAGCGTCTCGCCGCCGAAAAGGCAACGGGCACGCTGACGTCGGTATTTCGCGGTGCCGACGGCAAGTTGTGCTACCGCATGCAACCGCTGTGTCATACGCTTATTGTCGGCGCATCCGGCAGCGGCAAAAGCACCGGGTACATTGCGCATCAGCTTATGGCTACGGCATTTGCAGGCGAAGCAAGCATGGTGGTGGTGGACAGTAAGGGCGTGTTGTACGAAACCTACGGCGCGTACCTTACAAAACTGGGCTACAAAGTACGATTGCTCAACATGCAACGTAGCGGTTGGCAACACTCCGAGGGTTTCAACCCATTTGCAGAAGCCGCCGAAACCTACCGCACCAAAATGCAGGACTTCGGGCGCGGTGTAAAGGTTGTCAAAACGGCAAAAGGCGAAAAGTATCGTTACAAAGGCGTGGATTATGCCGATGTCGACGCGTTGGAAGGTGCCTTTCGGTTGGAAAAACAGGAAATCGACGACGAAGCCATGTCGGAAATCGACGTGCTTGTCAACGATCTGTGGCCCGTAGAAAACCAAAAGGATCCGTATTGGGAGCGTTCGGGACGGTCCATGTACAGTGCGGTGCTGTTTGCCTTGGCGGAAGATATGTTTCCCATCGGCATGTCGCAAACGTCGCCCGACATGGTCAATCTGCGTAACATGAAAAACATCATTGCTACATTCAATATCGAGCAAAGTTCTGCCGACGACAACGAAAAAGACAATGGCTTTTTGTCTGGGCGCGGACAAAACAACGTGGGGTACAACAAGGTACGATTGAACTGCTTCCGCAACGCAGGCAACACCGTCAAAAATATTCTCGGCGTTATGCGAGAAGGTATCTCGCGATACGACTTGCAATCGATACAAGCCGTGTCGCTTAAAACCACCGTAGATCCTAAGTGGCTGACCGAAGGTAAATCGGTGCTGTTTCTCAGTTACGACGAGACAAACGAAATCGAGCAACGCTTTCTCAACTTTATTCTGTCGGGTCTTATGAAACGACTTAAAAACGTCGCCGACGCTACCAAGGGCAAAACGCTGCCGCGCCCGGTGATGTTTATCATCGACGAATTTGCCACAATGCCGCAAAACAGGTTTGTGCCTGCGTTTATCGGGTACGGACGGTCGCGTAATGTATTTTTGTCGCTTGTGTTGCAAAGTTACGCGCAGCTTATGGCGCGGTACGGAGATGCCGAAGGCAAGATTATCCTTGACAACACCAACGTCAAAATTTACCTGGCTACCAACGATTTCAACACCACGCGTACCTTTTCCGAGTCGTTGGGTCGGCAGACGATTGTCTCGCCCGAGGCGTTGATTACCGGTAACATTGCATTTGTCGAGCGACCGCTTGTCACTTGCAGTGACCTGTCCGGTTTGCGACAAGGCGATTGCTACGTGCAATCGATGACCGAAGATCCGTTGTTCGGACACTTCGAACCGTCTTACACCTGCGCCGAGTACGACTGCAAGCGCATCGATATCTCCGCCTACCGCAGTGTGTTGGCTACCGAATCGGCAGGGTGCGTGTACGATGTCGAACAAATGTTGGCTTTACGCAAAAAACTGCAAGATCTCGAAGTTCTGGGTGGCACAAATGACTACAGTGACTTTGATTTTTAGGAGGCAACAATGAGTAATACCGAAAAAGTGTTGGAATATATCACCGAAAAAAAGGACGTTACGTTGACCGAAGTAATGGCGCATTGTCTGTTGCCATATCCCGAAACTTGCGCGGCGCTTGACGAATTGGTGCGAAACGGTAAAATCGTGCTGCAAAATCGTGTGCATTATCGCTTGAAACGAACCGACGACAAGCGCAAAAGCACTAGTCGTAGCCCTTTTAAATACAATTTTGATTAGGAGCAGTTGTCTCTTATTGTTTCTGCTCACGGGTGCCGCGTAAGCGGTTGACTTTTGGCGCGGCACGTGCTAAACTGTAAATATGTAAATAGCAATCAGTGTTCAATTTGTAATCCGACCTCGTTTGGTGCGGCGCAAATCGATTTGACCGTGATTGGTTTTGTCGATAGTCGCCGCAAACATCGTCGTACGGACGTAAATGCGGACACTTTTTTGTTTCGGAGGGACTGTGGCAACGGATAGATACAGTTCGCCCTTGTGCGAGCGTTACGCAAGCGAACAAATGCAACGGATTTTTTCTGCCGAGTACAAGTTTTCTCATTGGCGCAAGTTGTGGATCGCGCTTGCCGAAGCGGAACGCGACCTGGGACTACCGATCACGCAGGCGCAAATCGACGAGATGAAGGCGCATGTCGACGACATAGATTTTGACCGCGCGCACGTGTTAGAACAACAGGTACGTCACGACGTAATGGCGCACTTGCTTGCCTACGGCGAGGCATGTCCGTCGGCAAAGCCTATTATGCATCTGGGCGCGACAAGCTGCTATGTCGGTGACAACACCGACGTTATACAAATGCGCGACGCATTGTTGCTTGTGCGGCAACGGTTGCTTGTTGCAATCAAAGCCGTTCGCGACTTTGCCGGCAAGTACAAGTCGTTGGCGTGTCTGGGGTACACCCACTTTCAGTCGGCGCAGCCGACAACTGTGGGAAAACGCGCTTCGCTGTGGTTGCAGGACCTTGTGATGGATTTGCATGCGTTGGACTTTCGACTGGGAGAGTTGTCTCTGCTGGGGTGCAAGGGTACCACGGGTACGGCGGCAAGTTTTCTGGAATTGTTTGGCGGCGACGCAGACAAAGCCGAACGACTTGACAAGATGATCGCGGAAAAGTTCGGTTTTGACGGCACCATTGCAGTCAGCGGACAGACTTACACGCGCAAGGTAGACTACAATGTGGTGTCGGTGCTGTGCGGCATTGCGCAGTCGGCGCACAAATTTGCCAACGACGTGCGGTTGCTTTCCCACGAAAAGGAGTTGGAAGAACCGTTCGAAAGCAAACAAATCGGGTCGTCGGCAATGGCTTACAAACGCAACCCCATGCGCAGCGAGCGTATGACGGCATTGTGTCGCTACGTGATTGCGGACAGCCTTAACCCTGCGCTTACCGCGTCGGAACAATGGTTGGAGCGCACGCTCGACGACAGCGCAAACAGACGTATTGCCTTGCCCGAAGCTTTCCTTGCTACCGACGGAATACTTATTTTGCTTGCAAACATTGCTCGCGGATTGACTGTTTATCCGCAGGTAATCGCCAAAAACCTTCGTCGGGAATTGCCCTTTATCGCCACTGAAAACATACTGATGTATTGCGTGGAGCACAAGGGCGGCGACAGGCAGGAACTGCACGAAGCAATCCGCATGCATTCTTTTGCTGCGGCAAAAGCCGTCAAGGAACAGGGGGCGGACAACGACTTGTTACAACGCATTGCCGCAGACAGCCGTTTCGGATTGACCGGTGCGGAACTCGACGCTATTGTCGACGTAAAAGCATTTGTCGGCATGGCGGAGCGACAAACGGAAAAATACATCGCCGAAGTCGACAAAATACTTGCCGCCAATGCAGACTGTATCGGCGACGACGTCGACGTTACGGTGTAACAATAAAAAATGTGACGAAATTTTGCATACGTTGCTTGATTTTGCGTACAATTGTGTATTTTGGAGGGTAAAAACATGCTTACTTCTATTGTAGGTATCAACTGGGGTGACGAAGGCAAAGGGCGCATGGTCGATCTGCTTGCAGGTAGTCAGGATATTGTCGTCCGCTATCAGGGCGGCAACAACGCTGGGCATACGGTTATCAACGAGCGCGGCAAGTTTGTGCTCAACTTGTTGCCGTCGGCAATACTTCGCGACGACAAAGTCAATGTAATGGGCAACGGCATGGTTGTCGACATCGAACACCTTTGTAAGGAAATCGCGCACTTGCGCGACGGTGGCGTGGAAGTAACGCCCGAACATCTCAAAATCAGCGACAAAGCGGTGGTGTGTTGTCCGTTTGACGTTATGCAGGACGGCTTGGAAGAAGATAGATTGGCCGACAGAAAATTTGGCAGTACTCGTCGCGGTATTGCTCCCGTGTACGCCGATAAATACATGAAAAAAGCAATACGTATGGGAGATTTGTTGCATCCCGAGTACTTGCGCAAACGTCTGGAAACCATCGTAGAGTGGAAAAATCTGATGTTAAAGGGGATGTATGATTTTGTCGGCTACACTGTCGACGAATTGATGCAGTGGTTTGACACCTACGGTAAACCGCTTGTTCCGTACATTTGCGACGTCGGTACATATCTTGACAAAGCCCTTGCCGATGGTAAAAACGTTATGCTCGAGGCGCAACTCGGCGCACTGCGCGACATCGACTTCGGCATCTATCCTTACACGACAAGCTCGTCCACAATCACGGCTTACGGACCTGTCGGCGCAGGTATACCTTGGCGCAAGGTCGATGCGGCGGTGGGCGTAATGAAAGCCTATTCCACGTGCGTCGGCGAAGGTCCCTTTACTGCCGAGATGTTCGGCGACGAAGCGACAAAACTACGCGAAGCAGGCGGCGAATACGGCGCGGCAACGGGCAGACCTCGCAGAGTCGGCGGTTTCGACGTTGTTGCCAGTCGCTACGGCGTACGCATGCAGGGCGCGACGGAAATTGCCCTTACCAAGTTGGACGTGCTGGACGATTTCGACAAGATTCCCGTTTGCGTTGCCTACGAGGTTGACGGCAAAGTGATACACGACTTCCCCGGTGGCGAAGCACTTGTCAAGGCAAAGCCCGTTGTGGAGTATTTCGACGGTTGGCAATGCAGTACAGCCAACTGCCGCACCTACGACCAATTGCCCGAAAAAGCACGTGCGTATGTGGAATTTTTGGAAAAACAGGTCGGCTGCTTTATCAAATATATATCCGTCGGCGCAGAGCGTGACGAGATTGTAATTCGCTAAAATCGACAACATGACGGGCGCGGAAAACCGCTTGCCCCACAAACCGTGGAGGGTTTATGAACAAGGAACAAACGGTACTGGTGCTGGACTTCGGCGGACAGTACAAGGAATTGATTGCTCGTTGCGTGCGACAATGCAACGTGTTCAGCCGTATATTGCCGGGCAACACGCCCGTCGACAAAATCAGGGAGATTGCCCCTGTCGGCATAATACTGACAGGAGGTCCGCACAGCGTATACGCATCCGACAGTCCGCACACTACGGCGGAGTTGTTCGAGCTGGGCATCCCTGTGCTTGGCATATGCTACGGCATGCAACTGATGGCGTACACGTTGGGCGGCGAGGTCAGCTCTTGCAAAGTAAGCGAGTACGGTACGATAAACACGACGGTGGACGACATAAAAAGTCCGTTGTTTAAAGGCGTTGACAAACAAACCGTCACGCTGATGAGCCACACCGACTATGTTTCTGAATTGCCCGACGGCTTTACCGCTCTTGCGCATACCGACGATTGCCCCGTTGCGGCGATGTCCTGCGCCGAGCGCGGACTGTACGCCGTGCAGTTTCACCCCGAGGTGGAACGTAGCAAGCAGGGCATGACGGTGCTGCGCAACTTTTTATTTGAAGTGTGTCATGCCGAAGGCAACTACACGATAGACGATTTTTTGCAAAGAGAAGTGCAACGCATACGCGAGCAGGTCGGCGACAAGCAAGTTGTGCTGGGTTTGTCGGGCGGCGTGGACAGCTCGGTTTGCGCGGCGATATTGGAACGCGCTATACCCAATCAACTCACCTGCATTTTTGTCGATCACGGCATGATGCGCAAAAACGAAGGAGACGAGATCGAGGCTGCGTTTGCGGGCAAGTCGTTGAACTTTGTACGAGTCAATGCCGAACAACGTTTTCTTTCTCGGCTCGACGGCGTAACCGACCCCGAACGCAAACGCAAGATTATAGGCGAAGAGTTTGTTCGCGTGTTTGAAGAAGAAAGCGCGCGTTTTGCAGGATGTATGCTGGCGCAGGGCACAATCTATCCCGACGTGGTGGAAAGCGGTCTTACGACGGGCGCGGTAATCAAGTCGCACCACAATGTGGGCGGTCTGCCCAAGGACACCAGGTTTGTCGGACTTGTTGAACCATTACGCAGTTTGTTCAAGGACGAAGTGCGTACGCTCGGACGTAAGTTGGGACTTGACGAACGCCTTGTCAGCCGCCAACCGTTCCCCGGTCCGGGACTTGCCGTGCGTTGTATCGGTGCAATTACAAAAAAGCGTCTTGACATTTTGCGCGATGCGGATTATATTTATAGAGAGGAGCTTGAAAAGGCAGGTTTGCATTACGGACAGTACTTCGCCGTGCTTACCGACATGCGCACCGTCGGCGTTATGGGCGACGGGCGTACGTACAACTACGTGTTGGCATTGCGTGCCGTAATTACAAGCGATTTTATGACATGCGAGTATGCCCACATTCCATACGAAGTTCTGGATGTCGTAACAAAGCGTATTGTCAACGAAGTACAGGGTGTCAGCCGCGTGGTGTACGACATCACGGGTAAGCCGCCTGCAACGATAGAGTGGGAATAGTGCTCAGGCTGTCGGTACGACGTTAAATTGCTGCCGACGCGCAAGTTTTGGATAGATGTGAAAAATGCTTTTACGGAAAGGGTTTTGACTCAAAGCTCTTTTAAATACAAAACAAGGAGAGTCGAAATATGAACAAGATCATTACTGTCGGTCGTCAGTTCGGTAGCGGAGGTCGCGAAGTCGGTCGCAGATTGTCCGAAAAACTCGGTATTGCCTACTACGATCAGGAAATCATCTCTGAAATTGCCAAACGCACCAAGCTGTCGGAAGAATACGTCAAAGACGTTTCCGAAAGCCGCCCCGTTGCGTCTTTCCCGATACACACCGGTATCAGTTTGTTCAATATGCCCAACCCTGTATTTCAACAAAGCATGGTCGTCTACGCCGAACAGCACAAAATTTTGCGTGAGCTTGCCGACAAATCCGACTGCATCATTGTAGGACGTTGTGCCGACTATGTGTTGCGCGACTGCGACCCGTTCCGTATTTTTGTCTATGCCGACGAAGCCGCGCGACTTCAACGTTGCATGCAACGTCGTTTACCCGACGATCAGACAAACGAACGTGAAATGAAACGTAAGATGGCGGAGCTCGATCGTAATCGCGCCGGGTACTACTCGTTTTTCAGCGGTAACAAGTGGGGCGACAAGGACAACTATGACTTGATGCTCAACACCACGGGCAAGGACATCAAGTCGGTGACCGACGCTCTTGCCGACTATTTGCGTAAAGTATTGTATTGAGTTTTTGGCGGGGAGAGCCTTTCGGATAAAAGGTTCTCCCTGTTGCGTTATTCAAAACTTTTTCCACGTAATCGATTTTTACATACGTACGTAAAAATCCTCGACATTTTTAACATAATACAGGCTTGTATCGGCGGCTATTTCTGTCGGTACGAGCCTTTTTTGTCACATCCGGAACATCGCCATGCGGTATGCTACAAAGGCAAACAGGTATGCCAGCATGCTTTGTAACAACAGCGCTTTTGCTGCTCTGGCTTTTCCTTGTTCCGACGCCAATGCCGCCACCGTCGCAACGCACGGAATCGTCAGCAGATTGTACAGCACAAAGGCAAATGCGCCTGCCGTCGATATCGTCGCCGTCGGTTCGGCGCACAACACGGCAAGAGTGCTTTGTATCGTTTCCTTTGCAGACAGTCCTGCCAACGTCGCTACCGAGTACGCCCATCCAAAGCCCATGTCGTCAAACCCTAACGGAGCGAAGCACGGCGAAACAAATCGTCCGACATCGGCAAGTATGCTTTGTTGCACCGACACTGCCTGCAAGTGCCAATCGAACGCCTGCAACACCCACAACGCAACCGACCCGACAAACACGGTGGTACCGGCGCGGGTCAAAAAGTTTAACGCCGATGTCCGGCATTGTTTTACCACGCATTGCACTCTTGGCAGACGGTATGGCGGCAACTCCAACAAAAACAGGCCGTTTTCTACCATTGTTTTGCGCCTGCGTGTAACTAGTTTCGGTATCGCCGCCGCGCATATTGCGGCAAGTATACACGCAAGGTACAGCAGTAGCGTTATCGTTGCATTGCCGTCGAAAAACGTTGCCGAAAAGAAACTTATTACCGTCAACTTTGCCGAGCACGGCACAAAAGGGGCAAGGCACGCCGTGGCGCAACGTTGTTTGTCGTCCTTCAACGTTCGGGTGGACAATACGGCAGGTACGCTGCAACCGCAACCGACCGTCAGGCACACAAGGCTTTGTCCGCACAGTCCCAACGGGCGCAAAAATTTGTCTGTGGCAAAAGCGACGCGTGCCAGATATCCCGATTCTTCCAATAAAGTCATGCATGCCGACAGCAAAACTATCTGCGGTAAAAATGCCACGACGGAGAATATCCCAGTCAATGCGCCGTCGCATACAAGCGAAATCAACAGCGGTTCACCCGTCTGCGACAGAAAGTTTGCCACTGCGTTTGTCACGGCAGGTGCAAGCAAGTCGCTTATCGCTCCCGACAGCAATCCGCCCACGCCTTGCAGGCACAACCGAAAAACAGCCCACATCACGGCGAAAAATAACGGTAAGGCAAGCCAACGATTGAGCAATATTCCATCTATATAGTCCGTGCGCGCGCGTGCGCGCAATATATCCTTATTCGCAGGCAACAGCCGCATGGTTTGCAATGCGATTTCGTTCACCTTGAGCCGCAGTAGTCGTGTGCCGTCGGCGGTATCGTCAAACGAAGGCAATGTTTTGTGCGGCGGCTTGGCTCGGCGACATGCGGCAATTACTCTTGCGCTGTCGGAAGCACGTGTAGCGACAATGGGTACGACTTCCACACCCAGTCGTGCGGACAATCCGTCAACGTCGATTTCTATCCCTTGCTTTGCCGCTTCGTCGGACATGTTCAGCGCAATTACGATCGGCACACTCTTTGTCAGAAGTCGACAGGTAAGTTGCAACGAACGTTTCAGTGCAGTGGCGTCTACCACGCTTACAATCACGTCGGGTCGAGCTTCGGCAAGGTATCGCGCCGTTACGATTTCTTCGGGCGAGTATCCGCCAAGCGACAATGTGCCCGGGGTATCGGCAATTGTAATGTCGGGCGAGCCTTTGCAGGGGGCGGTTTTTGCGGTAACCGTAACGCCCGAGCGGTTGCCCGTCGGCAGAGTGGCGCCCGTCATTGTGTTGAATAGCGTCGTTTTGCCGCAGTTCGGATTGCCCACAAGACATACTATCATTTACGTATCTCCCTGACCAGCAGTCGGTCGGCGGTTTCTTTGCGTAATGCAATGCGTACCTCGTCGGTTTTGTACAACGTCGGGTCGCCTGCGGCGGATGAAACTCCTACCGTAACGGCGGTGCCGGGAACAATTCCTGCCTCGGCAAGACGTTTGATTTGTTCTTCGGGCAATTGCGCCGCAACAAGCACGCAAACGCTGCCTTTTCGTGCATTTGACAGCCTGCAAAAATTTGTCGAAAAAAGTTCAATTTTTTTGTTAAAAACGTTTGACAATATTCGCACCATGTTGTATTATATGTAAGCTCGCTTCGAAAGAGCCGACAATCTTGTGTAAACAAGTGGTAATTTGCAGTAGCAAGTCAACAAGGCGCTGACCACTCGGTCAAAAAACCTTAAAAAAACTTTTAAAAAAGTTTTGAAAAACAGTTGACAAACAAATTGCACTGTGATATTATTAGTAGGCTGTTGAGAAACGGCGCCGCTGTTGCGGCAGAAAGGAACATTGACAACTGCATAATCAATAAAAAGTTTAGAGTAAAAATATTAATCGAGTGTTAATATGCAAAATTATATGATTTTTGCTGCAATGACGCAGAGTTAATAAGAGTAAATTATTCAAGGATCTAAAATGTACTTGCGTAAAGCAAGTGTATCGTAATTATACGATTAAGCTACAAAGAGCGTATGGAGGATGCCTTGGCACTAAGCGCCGAAGAAGGACGTGACAAGCTGCGATAAGCTGCGGGGAACTGCAAATAAGTGTTGATCCGCGGATTTCCGAATGAGGAAACTCACTGCATTGAAGATGCAGTATTGATACACAAATAAAATAGTGTATCAAGGGGAACCCGGTGAACTGAAACATCTCATTAACCGGAGGAAAAGAAAGTAATTTAACGATTCCGAAAGTAGTGGCGAGCGAAATTGGAACAGCCCAAACTTTTGGTAGTGATATCAAAAGGGTTAGGACCCACAAATCATTGAACATTGGTAATTGAACAATCTGGAAAGGTTGACCAAAGAGAGTGAAAGTCTCGTAAGTGGCATCGATGTTCAAGTGGTGGGTATCCAGAGTACCACAGGACACGTGGAATCCGGTGGGAATACGTGAGGACCATCTCATAAGGCTAAATACGACTTAGTGACCGATAGCGAATAGTACCGTGAGGGAAAGGTGAAAAGAACCCCGGGAGGGGAGTGAAATAGAACCTGAAACCATATGCTTACAAGCAGAGAGAGCACTACTTAAAGTGTGATCTCGTACTTTTTGTAGAACGGACCGGCGAGTTACGATGTGTGGCAAGGTAAAGGTATTAAGTACCGAAGCCGAAGCGAAAGCGAGTCTGATAAGGGCGATTTAGTGGCACATCGTAGACCCGAAACCGAGTGACCTAACCATGAGCAGGGTGAAGCCGCGGTAAAACGCTGTGGAGGACCGAACACACGCCTGTTGAAATAGTCGGTGATGACTTGTGGTTAGCGGAGAAATTCTAATCGAACTCGGATATAGCTGGTTCTCCTCGAAATAGCTTTAGGGCTAG